>NZ_JBVVQU010000058.1:0-41621 GCF_055811555.1 Mesorhizobium sp. WSM4813 | reverse complement strand
GAAACGCTCCAGCGCTGATGGTACTTCGTCTCAAGACGCGGGAGAGTAGGTCGCTGCCAGGTCTGCAAAACGCACGTCGCAAAAATCCAAATCTTCTCCTTACCAACAGGCCCGCCAATCGGGAGCCCGGGCCGCGCAAGCGGCCCTTTCATTTGGCGGAACTTGTACCTAACTAAAGCGCTGACTTGCTTGAAAAGTTGACGCGGGGTGGAGCAGCGCCCCGTCCGCCCGCAAAAGGCCGAAGGCCTCGAGGACGGACAAAACAAAAAGTCCGGGCTGCCCGGCCGGCATTCGCCGTCTAGTTGACGCGGGGTGGAGCAGCCCGGTAGCTCGTCAGGCTCATAACCTGAAGGTCACAGGTTCAAATCCTGTCCCCGCAACCACTTCTGTCATAATACCCTAACCGTCCCGGTCTAACCGGGGCGGTTTTTTCGTGTAACGTCTGGATTGCGTGAGTCCGATGCGGGATGTAGAGATCGGAAAACGGGTTCGCGGCAACTCTGCACTACGCAGATGCTCGCCCACCTCCGGCCACGCATCATCGATCATCGATCCGAAATTCGGAGGCATGTCGTGGTAGGTGGCGGCGCAGGACCGCTACATCGCTAGAGCCTACGAGAAAGTGGGGTTTTGAGGTGGTAGCGAGAGATCGCAACACCCACTATCATCCGTGCCTTCTTCTACTATCGACGGGATGCGGCATAGCAGCAACTCACGAGTCTGGGGTACCAAAGGCGAAGATTGGAAAAATGCAGTCTTGTTCTTGATGGGTCTCGCGGGAGAGAGCCGGCGAAATAGTATTGGGATGTTCGATTGTATGTCTAAGTATCGATAGGAGGTCATTATCGATAGTGAGCTTTGTCCGCAGGATGATCGCCTGTGACGGAAGTAAATGTCGGAATAGCTTCTGTTGCGCAAATCAGCTACAACAACATCAATGACTTACGATGTTTCCAATTTGCGCCTGAACACCCTGATCGGGCCGCTCGCCCGCGCCGAAGACCTTTTGGCCCGCCTCGACGAGCGCGTGCAAAAGAGTCCGGTCCGCGACGGCTTTGTCGAACGCCAAAATTTTTCCGATGCGGCCGCCGCGCTGTGGCTCGATGGCGAGCTGGTGCACACCGAAGACCTCGTCCTGCACGACGCCCATATGGACATCCGCACCCCGACCCACGAGCTCACCCGGGCGCACGCCGTGCTGCGCGCACGCCGCCGCATTCTTTTGCACCCACCCGACTGGGCGCTTTCTCGCGTTGGCATTTCGGCGTTGCGCGGCCGTGAAGGGCAGGGCGGCGGAAACGGGGCGGACGTGGCACGGGCTGGCTCCGGACCCGATGCCGCGACGGCAGCCGGACCGGACGACGACGCCGGCGACAGCGGGCTTGTCGATGAGACTGAACAAACCGATGCCCTGGCGCAAGAAATGGCCGAGATCGACGCCGTGCTGGCCCGCTCCAGCCGGCTGCTGGCGGGCGAAAATTTCGCGCCGCGCGCGGCGGACAGCCCGGGGGTCGACACGGCTGGACAGGGGGCGACAGCACGGGAGGCCCTGCCGAACAGTCTCGGGCCGCTGATCCGCGATCTCGACTGGGACGAGCACCAGCGGCTGGCCGACTGGCTCGCCGTCGTCGACCGGCTCCGCGGCGAAAACATGCCGGCGGTGCTGGCCGCGGCGATCGCCTGGGAGGCATGGCAGGACATCGAACCGCTGCAGCACCAACATTGGCTCGGCACGCTGCTGGTTGCCGCGCTGCTCAGGGAGCGCGGCAAGGTCGGCTCGTATCTTTTTGCCTTTAATGTTGGACTGCGGACGGTTCCGCGGGACCGGCGGCGCGCGCGCGACCGGACCACCCGGTTGCTGGCCGTTCTCGACGCCTTCGCCGAGGCCGCCGCGGCCGGGCTCAAGGAGCATGATAGGCTGGTGATGGGCAAGGGTCAGATGGAGCGCCGGCTGAGGAAGCGGCGAAAAAACTCGAGCCTGCCGGCGTTGATCGAACTGGTATTGGCGCGGCCGGTGGTGTCGGCCGGACTGATCGCGACCGAGCTCAAGGTCAGCCAACGCGCCGCGCTCGACCTCGTCATCGAGCTCGGCATCCGGGAAGTGACGGGCCGGGGGCGCTACCGGGCATGGGGTATTTTGTGACGGCGAGTTGGTTGGTATGACCGCGCTCGGTGACGCTCCTCGTTCGCCGACAAGACGAAGCAATTGCGACGGGAAAGAAACCACCAAATAGCGTTACGCCGTTCGACATGCTGCACTACATGGTCAAAGGTCGCCTCTCAGGCGATCACAAGCCCGCCCTCAATCAGATTTGCAACGATCTCGCGCACGGTTATCCCTTTGACGCCTTGCCCAAGCTGGCCCGCTGGAGCTGCTACGAGATCTCGTTGAATATGCGTATCGAGAGCGTATCACCAAGTATGCGGGGAAGCAGCCATGAACGATGCCGATTTACACGCCTCGAAGAACGACATTATCCGAGAACTGTTCATGAAGACGGCGGATCAGACTTATGTGGTCGCCCGCTGGTGCTTCCTGAACAGGCTGTATCTCGATTTCTATTGGAACGGGCTGCATGCTTTTGAAAAATACCTGAAAGCCAGCCTGCTCTTCAATGATCGCTCCGCCATCTCGCCGACCACGAAAGGCAAGGAATATGGCCATAACATTGAGCGGTTGTTCGCCGAGGTACGGAAATATGCCGGCCCTCTGATTTTAAAAGACCTCAAGAAGCCCGCCGACCTGCAGATTTCGCGCTGGCAGCCGGAAAGCACCGCGAAATTTGTCGAACGGCTGAACAGGCTCGGCGATCCGAACAACCGCTACAACATGTTCGGCTTTTCCCAGCGCCCCGACGACATTTACAAATTCGACAGGCTGGTGTTTGAGATTCGCCGAGTTTGCATCAACCTTGAGGCCGACTATTTCCAAGGCCGAAAAGGCGCTCCAGCCGTCAAGTCAAATGCCACGATCTTGTCGAACAGCCCAAGGTATCAGCCAAACCGCTTGGGGTCGCGCCTCTCCGTCCTGACCGGCGACAAGGCGACCGACGAAGTGAAGACCGCCGCCTTTAGGCACAATCTGCCCTTCGCTGCTCCCGACTATGATCATGGTGGGCTCCCAAGCCATTCATCGGCAGACAATCCAGTCCTTTACCGCCGCATCATCGTCTATGCCGAGCAAGGCACACTCGAGGCGAATGACAGCGTGCAGGTGGCAACGCTGGCCGACTGGACGATCGCCAACATTCTTCTTCCTGCCGATGCAAAACAGGAAATCGCCGATGCCCGCGATAAGCTGCTGCAATCGGCCAAACGGTCGGATGGTGCATAGCCAGGCGCGAGACGCGGATATTTTCTATGACAAGTCGCGTTCAAGCGGCCGAAAGTAGGATAAGTTGTTTGCAGCTCAGCAGATGGGCACCGCATCTCCAAAATTGGTTTCTGACGACCGCGCGATTGCGGCGTAGCATTAGGTGCACCCGAAGACGATGGCTATGCCGAGGAGGATATGACCGCAATGCAGTGGTCAAAGAACCGTCTTACTCTCGCCAGGTGAGACGCTAGAACGTGCTGCGGCATTGGTAAGTGGAAGGACTGGACCTGCAGCCCCCTCGGACGCCGTTCTGGAAGCCTTCCGCTACGATCATGCCTAAGGCGGCGCGCTGACGGATCTCATGGGAGAAATATTCGAACGTGGCCACCTGGTCCATGCTGACGACGAAGTGCTTCACCTCCGCCGAGATAATCAGCCTGTCACCCTCCCAGGCATCGATGTCACCTATCACTTGGTCGCCCCATGATCGCGAGCGATTGGATCTCTAGTTGCCCAGCAATTCGTGCAGTAGCTCCCTGGTGTCGGGATCGTTTTCGCCTGCAAGGAGAATTGCGATGTCGTCCGACGCGAGTTCATCGGCGTCGTTAAGCAATTGCACGGCGTTGAAGCGCACGGCGTCATCAAAATGCTCGCGCGCCAACTTCTTAAGCACATGCGCCATGGTGTCCGGAAAAAGGGATAGGCCAGCCGCGAAAACCGCAAGACATTCCTCATAAGGCAGGCCGGTTTCGTCAAGCAATAGGTCAGCATTGCCGGTGCGCAATGCCTCCACCAGATGGCCGGAAACCTCCCTGAATTCATTATCTACAGCGAAGGCCTGTTCGACCAGTGGTACCCAGCTGTGCTTCGGTCAGCGTAATCGTGAGATGCCCGATGCTCTCGGCGGCAAGGTAATTCCTGGCGGCGCGCGAGAAGCCGGCGGTCGCCACCATGACGGCCGGAACCGCGCCCACGTCGCGCACCAGGGCGATCGTAGCACCCGCATGCACGGTGTCGATCGGGCGCTTGTGTCGCTTGGCCTCGATCAACAAAGCGGGTTTCGGATTCCCCGTCTCGAAAACACACACATCGACTTGGCGGCGCGCCTTGGTCTTGCGCCCGCCCAGACGGACGTTGTGCTTCACCGTGAATCGGGGCGGCGGGGATAGCGTGCTGAACCGCTCAAGAACGGCCTGTTCATATTCCTTCGGCGTCATTCTGGCAGATTTCCCCAATTCAGCAGCTAGCGCCAGCGCCGTTCCTGGCGTTCGTCCAGCATCTTCGGGTCACTGATGAGAACAAGGGTCAGTATCTCATCGGGGCCGGTGCGGTAGGTCTGCTCATGCACCTCGAAGCTCTGTGCGTCCCAACGGTCAAACCAGGCCTCTGCACCGATACGGCGCGGCATGGGATCGTCAGGCTTACCGCCGAAAAGAACGCCGAACGCGAAACTGTCAGCATCGAGCGCGTCTTGCGGAAACCATTTCTCCGGCACGCTTGGCCCGCGGGTGAACCATTTGCGCCCTCTGGAGCTATGACAGACGAGAAGGGCCGGGGAATGATCGCTCTCGACAAAGCGGATTGCCGTGGCGGTTTGGCTGGTCGTGAAGGCGTCGGCGAGCGAGCGGACCGCCTTGAAGGTGGGCCTGCCCAGCTGGCGGGCAAGCGGCCGGAATAGGTAGTGCGGCATGAGAAGGTCGGCGGCGTAGCCGTCGGCCGCACGCTCCGGCGAAAGCGCGTCGCGGGGCCGGTACTCCTCAGCACGACACACAAGGCATTTGCCGCGATGATGGTGCCAGTGGCCCAGCTCGTGGGCGATCGAGAAGCGCTTTCGCGGATAATGGCTATGCGCGTTCACAGTGATGATCGCGGTGTCGCCGTTGCCGATGATACGCGCTTCGCAGCCGTCGAGCGGCCGGAAACGCACGCGCGCGCCGGCATGGTAGGCAATGGCTTCGAGGTCGATTTCGTGGGGCTCAGTGATCCCCAGTTCCTGGAGGAGGCGCTCGGCATGCGTCAGCGGCATCAGGACTTTCCGCCCTCGTCGCCGTCGCGCGGAATGACGCCGAGTTCGCACAGATCGTCGAGCATGCCGGCGATGTCGGAATCCGAAAGCTCATTCTCCTTGCGCGCGGCAAGGGTGAGTCGCGGGGGCAGGTTTGGTGCATCGAGCACGGCGCGAAGGCGCCTGCGCGCGTCGGCTATGTCAGCGGGGGCAATCGTTGTGGTGCCGCCGGTGCGCGCGGCGGACACGCCGGCTTTGGCCGCGGCAAGGCGGCGCTTGTTGGCGGCGATGATGCTCGTCTCGAAGGCTTCGCGCATCTCGACCGCATGGCGGTCCGGATCGCCGTGGCTCTCCCGGAACTCGGCCAGAATGTCCTCGTCCGATGCGTTTAGGATGTCATCGACGAAGGCATCGGCCAGCCGGTCCAGCGCGGCGCGCCACTTTTTGTTGGTTCCGGTCATTTCTTCCATCCCTGGGGATAGGCTTTGTCGATCCTGCGGCGGATCAGCTTGCGCTTGCTGTCGTAGGCGGTCTTGTCGAGACCCGTCAGCTCGCGCAGTTCTTCCGCTGTCATGTCCTCCATCGTTCCTTCCAGGATGTCCCGCGCCAGCGGGTCATCGTCAAAAAGTGCTAGCATGGCGTAGCGAATTGCGGCCGCTCCTTGCTCGCTGATGATCCGGGCTTCGGCATTTTCCACCGGGTCCGGATGGTTGAGAGCGGCCGCCTGGTGATCCCCGGTCTTCGCGACCGAGACCAGAACAAGCCGGTGCTCGACTTTTTCGACTTCGCCATCCGCTATGCTGCGCATGGCCTCGGCAAGAAACTTCACGACATCCACATGGGCTGGGCAGGCCCGGCTGTCGATCGCGCGAACGAAAGCTTCCTGCAGAAGGTCTATGGCGGCGATCGGGCGGCCCGATGAATAATAGTGCGCGACCCTTTTCAGGCGCGCCCAATCGGCAGGCGTGAGGGCGCGGATCGCAGATGCGATCTCGTAACGGCTCCGCGTGGCGGCGACCTGGCCCGAATTCACCGGATGCATCTCCTTTTACTATCCCTATGCGGGAAGAATCCCGCCGCGCGGACATGATGCCCTCGATGTCCGCGATGGCCTCCGGTTTCCGCATAGGGAGTCAGGACGCATCCCGGCTTCGCCTGATCGCGTCGAAACCGGTCAAGGAGAGCAAAAATGATCTACGCGATCAACTACGACCTGAAGCGTCCGGGTCAGAATTACGACGCTTTGCATGAAGCTATCAAGAATTGCGGGAGCTGGTGGCACTTTCTGGGCTCCACCTGGCTCGTCGATACCTCGCTCAATGCTTCGGGCATCTGGGACCGCCTCGCGCCTCACGTGGACAAGAACGACTTCGTGCTCGTGATCGGCGTCACCCGGGACTATTCGGGCTGGCTCCCGCAGGAAGCCTGGGACTGGATCAAGAGCCGCGTTTCGAAGCTGGCGGCGTAAGGAAGCAAATATGCGTGTTCAAGGTGCTGTTATCCGCGAACAGGGCCAGACCTTCGCGGTCGTGGTCGTCAAGCCACATGTCGTGCAGAACCGGGCGGAGGCGGCCGATGCTATCCAGAGCTTCACGCCCGTCTTCGGCGTGCCGGTGGTCCTTATGGCTCAGGACGGCCGTGGTACCCCGACCTTCTACGGGCGCAAGGACATCGCCAACTTCATGTCGGGGGGTTCGGCTGAACGCGATCCCCTCGCGCGAATACACCATCAACTGACCGGCGGCGTGCCCGACGCCTTTGCGGGGCACGTCACGGCAAGATAGAAGATAGCCGCGAGATTTTATTCTTCCAATGATCGATTGTTTAAAGGGCAGGGGACTATTTAGTCATGGGTGTATCCGAACGCTTTACCACGTTCCTGAGCAATATCCGATTGACGGATGCGCAGAAGGTAGACGGCGCGACGAAGCGTGAAAGCGTGGGCAGCACCCTGAACTGGAAATACTACTCCTCCACCTCCGGCACGAACAACAGCTTGTATGTCGGCTCATGGGGCAAGCTCACGCGGATACGGCCCCCGCGCGATGTCGATGTGCTCTTCAAGCTGCCGAGCTCGGTCTATGAGCGGTTTCAGGGCAAGACCGGCAACAAGCAGTCGCAGCTTCTCCAGGAGGTGAAAAACGTCCTGGTGGCCAGTTTCCCGAAGACCGACATTCGCGGTGACGGCCCGGTCGTTCTGGTGCCTTTCCAGAGCTACGCCGTCGAACTGCTGCCCGCCTTCGTCCTGACCAGTGGGCAATACTGGATTCCGATCACGGCTAACGGCGGCAGCTATAAGACGTTCGATCCGGATGCCGAGATCAAGCACATCAACGATTCCAACGGCAAAACGAATAACAACACGCTCGACCTCGTACGCATGCTGAAATGCTGGCAGGCCCACTGCTCGGTGCCGCTAAAATCCTTCTATCTCGAATTGCTGGCAGTCAGATTCCTCGACCAATGGGAGCATGCCGGAAAATCGAAGACCTATTACGACTGGATGACACGCGATTTTTTCGCGTGGCTGGTCAACCAGGCGTGGGGAACACTCTACGTTCCCGGCACCTGGGAAAGCCTGTCGCTCGGCGATGCTTGGAAGTCGAAGGCGCAATCCGCGTATGACTGGGCCGCGAAGGCAACCCAAAGCGAGGCCGACAATCTGCCCTATACGGCAGGTGAGGAGTGGCAGAAGATTTTCGGTACGGATATTCCCCTGACATGACCGCAGAACTCGCCAACGCCCTCAAAGCCCAATGCGCCGAACAGCGCGAACGCTGCCTCTTCAGCGCGACGACGCTACTGATCTGGTTGCGCATGCTGCGCAAGGTGCGAATTGCCTTTGTCGTGCTCCCGATCATCTTCGGAGCCGTGGCGGGCTGGGATCTCCTCAAGGGCGACGGGGCATATGCAACGGTGACGGCGATCCTCGCCCTGGTGGCGGGTCTGGTGCCTGCCGTGTATGCCGCCCTCAAGCTCGATGAGCATCTGCCGACGGCCGCGCGCCTCGCCGGGGAATACAAGAATCTCGAGATACTGTTCGCCGATCTGGAGAAGGTCGGGCCGCTGAAACCTTTTGAGGATTTCGAGACCGAATACAGAACGGCCCGAGACCGGCTCGAAGCCGCCAACAGTGAGTCCTATACCGCGCCAGAATGGTGCTTTCGGACCGCACAAAAGAAAATTAAGGGTGGGCACTACGCCTTCGGTGAGGACGACATAAACACCGGTGCCAAAGCACGCGGAGGAACTGCTTGAATAGCTAAAACTTGGGTTTTTCCTGACAATCTGGACCTAGTCTCGCGCTCATCGATTGGTATCGAATCCAAATTGCGCAAGTAGCTGATCAGTGCACTGTGCAATTGCATTGGTCTCAGCGCCCAAGGCGCTCGATCCCGGATAGCTAGCGGCAGCCTCACCGTCACAGACGTAAGCACCGCCGGATGGCAACGCGCAGACGGTGTCGCTAGATCGCAACATTTGCAGGACACCATTCCTGTAATTCAAGCATCCAGGAAATGCGTTCGCAATATCTCTCGGAGCATCGGCGACGTTAGTTTGCAATGCGTCTGGATCGCAGATAATCAGACGATCGGCTCCCCATTCGAGCTTTAGCGACTGATCAGCAAAGTGTCGCTTCAAGTCTATTATTTCCCCTCCAGAACAACGCCGCGTTGCCTGAAAATCGATCTTGAAGGGCGAAGAACGCCCGAATTGTCCAACGAGCCAACTATAAGCGTCAGTCACCCATATTGTACCGACTACACCCGCGACAAAAAGCAGGAGAGCCCATCCGTTTTTCTTGAGCCGTGCCACTATAGATAGCCTCATGTGGGAGGAGGAGCAATCATGTAGGCAAGCCAGACATCATCGATCTGGAATTCAAGGCGCAGCCAGCCACTCGACTCTCCGACGCTGCATCGGAGGCCGCCTTCACCTTCCAGAACAACGCCGCCTTTTCCAAACATTCGATCTCGAAGAGCGTTGACGCACTGGATGAGGATACCTTGGTTCGCGCTCAACAGTCCGGGAACGATGTCATGTGCCAAATCGACTTTGAACGGGAGCTGTGAGTCGGCGGCTGTGGCCAAGAATGCGCGGAACCGCTCCTGGAGCGCTGCACCTAGCGCTGCGGCATCGTCTTTGCGATCGATCAGCTGGATCACGGTTGCAGCGTGTGCTTGGGTTCCCTCCAGACTTTGAACCGTTATGTCACACCATTGACGGTCCTTAATTTCTGTCGACCAGCAAGAGGTCGCATTTTTGACCCAGGCGCCATTGTTCGGTTCGCCGTCGACCTGTGTGTCGCAAGTGCATTTTTCCCGCGCTGGGTTTTCCGCGCTCGCCACGCCAGCGTACACGCTGATGGATTGGATTAAGAGCAGAGCATATTGGTATCGTTTCATCGGCCACCCCCTTCCGCCTTATCATGCAGGGTTTTGGGGGCCCGGCAAAGTAGGTCTCATGATGTGTGAACCGCCCAATGTTCGGGTCAGGGATAGAAGGGTGCATTGAAGCACTACAGCAGAAAGACGTAGACTGTTTGTAGGCACGACGGTCATCCGACAAGGGCGCCGAGTCGCCGGCCCGATACGAGCAAAGTCGCATAAGATTGCAGGGCGGAACGCAACGCGACCTGTCGGGGTCGCCCCATCACAACCGGTCCAAAGAGAAGATCTGACCCCTTTCACTACTCCTTTCCTTCGCGGCCGCCCAACGGCAGCCCGTGACGCGAAGGCGACGCCCACACTTCAGAGTCTGAACGGCAGCTCTGCGCCGATTTCGGCCATCCAGGACCCCTCAGTGACTCCTGAAAGCTGCCGTCCACTCAAGGGGTGGCAGGCGGCTGAAATGGGGTGGTTAGCGCCCCGTCAGCTTTCAGAACGCGTAGTCAGCAGACCAGACGTGGGCGTGTCGCGAACCGCCCTCGACGCTGAAGCGCTCGGCAAACCTCGCTTCATCCTCCCACATACGCGGCCAGTTCGTCCGGGGTCCCCTGCGGAAAGGCTTCTCTCAAGAAGTCGAGAAACGCCGACACGCGGGCGCTCAGCAATCGACGTGTTGGATAGAGTGTCCACAGCGCGATGTCGGGTCCTTCCACGTCACCCCAATGCACCAGCCTGCCGGTAGCGAGGTCGTGACTTACCAGCGAAAAGGGAAGACGCCCGGCGCCCACCCCCCTTCGCACTGCATCGCGGACCATGACGAGTGATGACAGGCTCAGGATCGGATTGACCAAGATCCTCGATTTGCCCGTCGGCGTCGTCACGTTCCAGATATCGCTTTGGCGAACCGGCCCGCGCACGACGGCCGGTACCGCCGAGCCGTCCGCAGCTGGCGTTAGGTCCGGGCTGGCCACGACCACCAGCCGATCGTGAAGAAAGACCCGTCCGACAAGGCTTTCATCCGGCTCCGGGTTGACCCGGATCACCAGATCATAGGCTTCCTCGATCATGTCGACAGACCGGTCCTCGGTGGTGACGTCAAGCCGAACCTCAGGATATTTCAGCGCAAAACCAGCGGCGAGCTTTCCCATCGCGATCTGAGAAAAGAGCAAAGGCGCACTTATCCGCAATCTACCCCGCGGATTGTGTCCACCCAAGGCGATCGCTGCAGTCGTCTCGTTGAGTTCTGTGAGCAACTGGCCCGTCCGCTCAAACAGCGCGCGTCCTTCCTCTGTCAGTTTCAGTGCGCGGGTCCCGCGCTCGAACAGCCGCAAGTCGAGGCTGGCCTCCAGTTCCGCCACCCGACGGGACAGCGTCGCCTTCGGGCGCCCCGCGGCTCGCGAGGCTTTTCCGAACCCGCCATGACGGGCAACCAGGTTGAAGTCGGCGAGGGCAAGAAGATCCATTCGTTCCACCAATGAGACGGTCCGTCTAGATATAGCGTCTATTAGCGTGTCTGTGGATCACTAATTTCGGGACAGCCAAACGGCTCAACCAAGGAGTGACCCCAATGACTATTCTGGTAACCGGAGCAACCGGCAATGTCGGCCGCAACGTCGTCGAACAACTCGTGAAGCGTGGCGCCGACGTGCGCGCACTGGTGCGTGACCCTTCGAAGGGAGACTTCCCCGGCTCCGTCAGTGTCGTTCAGGGTGACCTGCTCGACGTCGACTCGTTGCGCAGCGCTTTCACCGGCGTCTCCACGCTGTTCCTGCTCAACGGCGTGGTCGCGGACGAATACACCCAGGCGCTGATTGCGCTCAACCTCGCCCGCGAGGCCAAGATCGAGCGGATCGTCTATCTCTCGGTGATCCACAGCGACGTCTACGTGAACGTGCCGCACTTCGCCGGCAAGTACGGCGTCGAGCGGATGATCGAGCAGATGGGGCTCAGCGCCACCATCCTGCGCCCGGCCTACTTCATGGACAATGACGTCACGATCAAGGACATCATCGGCAGTTACGGCATCTACCCGATGCCAATCGGCAACAAGGGCCTCGCCATGATCGACGCGCGTGATGTCGGCGAGATTGCCGCCATCGAGCTGATCCGCCGCGAGCAGTCGTCCACGCCGCTCCCGCTCAACCGCATCAATCTGGTCGGTCCGGACACGCTGACGGGCGCAGGTGCTGCTGCCATTTGGACCGACGTCCTCGGCCATCAGATCGCCTATCCGGGCGATGACACCGCGGGGTTCGAGCAGAACCTGAGGGCATTCATGCCAAGCTGGATGGCGCTCGACATGCGCCTGATGGCCGAGCGCTTCCAGATGGACGGCATGGTCCCGGACGCCGGTGACGTTGACCGGCTGACCAACCTGCTGGGTCGTCCGCTGCGCTCCTATCGCGATTACGCCGCCCAGATCGCGGCTTGATCGCCGGGGCGACAAACATCCCATCCAGGAGACATACCATGATCTATTCGACCGCCACCGTTCCGGTGAACCCGCACGGCGAAACCAAGCTCACCCGCGAGCAGGCTTGGAAGGGCCTCGAGCTGAAGGCGCGCGATGCGCGCCCGTTTCTCCCGCCCGGCCTTTGTACACGCTGCGACGTCTTGGAGGAGAGCTTGACCCACCTCGTGCGCGAGGCCACCATCGCCGGCGCCGACCTCCGCGAAATCATCACCCTCGAGCCGCAGAGGAAGGTTACCTTCTTCCAGGCGACCGGTCCTCGCGAAGGCGCGATCATCAACGAATTGTTCGAGGATGATGCCGGCGAACTGCAACTTCGGTTCTACTGCTACATCGGCCTGCGCGGCAAAGAGCCGAACGGCCCCGAGGAGCAGGCCGAGCAGGCGCAGTTCGACAGCGACCAGGGCTACAAGGCCGCCCTCCTCTCGACGCTGAAACGCACCCGCGAGTTGCTGGCGGGTGGTTCGCTCTAAGACGGGTTGAGCACCAGGTGGCCTGTCTCATTTCCAGGAGGCAGGCCCGCCCTCCTTACATGAAGAGCGCCTATCGCGATCGTGACGACGTTCGCGATGACGCGTCAGGATATTGCGCCAGCGCCTCCTGGATGAACAGCCACTTCCGAACACTGACAGATGGGACGAAACGACCGGATGGGAGGGAGGTCGCCGAACGACAGCTTATTGCACGTCTGAACCGGGACCGGACAGTCTGGTATCGGCCCCCAAAAAGCCGCCAGGCGGCAACGCACTTTGAGATGAACTCTGCCGCTTCCCGTTAGCCGAAGTTGCAAGCGGCCGCTAACAAACGTGGTTGCGCCTTTAGGGCATCCGTGGTTCAGACCGCTGGTGGATTAGAACTCATGTTGGCTTTGCGATCGGCTCATCGCTGCCGACAATCGGTGACCTATATAAAGGGGCATGTCCACGCGCCGAAAAATCAATGCAACAGCGAAGCTGATTGGAGAGTGGCCTTTAACCCCGGCTGCAACGCTTGGATCGTCCGTCAGAGCGAGGGGTATTTTTCTCGAAATACGCGCCCGCCTTCCAATGGAGTTCAGGAAACTGCTCCATATCGAGTCCCGCGTGCTTACCCTGCGCCTGTCTGAGGGCGCCGAGAATGATGTGCAGGTGGTATTCGGGATCGTATCCAAAGCACTGCAGAATATCGAAGACCTGCCCGTAATCCCCCGTGAAATCGAGGACATTCTGACGATCTCGACGGCCGAACGGCACCGCTGGCTGAAAGATGGTCGCTTGCAGAGCGCCGGGACGAAAACGGTGAAACTCCGCGGGCGGGCAAGGAACATCACCTTTCACGTGTTCGACCCGCAGCACGTGGAGGATGTGCTTGACCGCGACCTGGTTATGGTCTGGCGCGAACAGGACGCAGCGACAGCTGCAGAGAATAGGCGGCGAGCCGCGGGGAAGGCCGCTATGAAACGTGCTCAAAGAAGCGGTCGCGGAACTGCAGCTTCAGCTGGCTATGGCCCCGATGAGAACTCGCACTCCAGTTTGCGCGGCTGGGAAGATTTTGAGAATGACGGACTCCTGCGCTGATAGGCCGGACGCACAAGCAGGTTAGGACGTTTGCCTGCGCCGTGTGAGATGCGCAAGGAGGGCCGTCAAACGCATCGCGTTCAGGACCCGCTTCGCAGGGACACCGCCCTTGCGCGCCATCTCGACACCCCAATGCATGTGGTCGAGCTCGCGGATCGAATGAGCGTCCGGATTGATGCTGAAGATGCAGCCCTGATCGAGTGCTTTTTGATGCCAGCGCCAGTCGAGGTCGAGTCGCCAAGGATGTGCGTTGATTTCGACAGCGACGCCGTGTTTTGCACACGCTTTGAGGGCTTTGTCGACGTCGAGATCATAACCGGGCCGGCGCAACAGCTGGCGACCGGTCATGTGCCCGAGGATTGTCGTCCGAGGATTTCCGATCGCCTCAATGATACGCTCCGTCTGTTCCTTCTTGGGCAACTTGAAGAGGCTGTGCACGCTCGCGACGACGAAATCGAACTGTTCCAAGATATGATTCGGGTAATCGAGCGAGCCATCCGCCAGGATGTCGGCCTCGATGCCCTTCAGTATGCGAAATTTTCCATTGTATGCCTTGTTCAGCCGGTCAGCTTCGCGGTGCTGTTCAGCAATCTCCTGCAACGAAAGGCCGCCTGCGTAGTGAGCGGACTGCGAATGATCGGCGACACCATAGTATTCGAAACCGCGCTTGCGCGTGGCTTCAGCCATTGCCTCAAGCGTTTCGGTGCCATCGGATGCGGTCGTGTGAGAATGCAGGATGCCATGCAGATCTTCATCCCGAATGAGGGCGGGTAGCTTCTGCTTTGCCGCTCGCTCAATCTCGTCCCTGCCTTCGCGCAATTCAGGCTCGATAAACTGCAAGTCTAGAGCTTGGTAGATTTCTTCTTCTGTCGCTGACGCGATCAGCTTTCTCCCGCGATGAAGCCCGTCGGCGTTTAGGGTGAATCCCTTGTCGGCCGCGAACGTCTTCAGTTGCTCAAGGTGGTCTGCCGAACCGGTTGCTTCGAGCAGGTTTGCGCCAAAGTGCTTCCTGTCCGTGACAACAAGCCTGAGGGTCGTATCCTCGATTCCAGTCGACTTTCTGCCCTGCGCTACCAGGGCGAAGTCGGAAACGAGCTCGCAACCGCGCCGGAAGTCACCTGCAATTTCGACGCGCGAAAACTCTGGATGCTCTTGCTTCACCGATATGACCGCATGTTCGAGAAGAGCGGCGGCCTTGTGCAGGTGAAGTTGCGTTTCGCCGCTTCGCACGATGGCCAGGCTCTGCAGGAGTTTTGTCTGAAGCGCGGCGCCGAGACCTTTGACTGGGCGTATGCGGTCTTCTCTTGCTGCGGCCTCGAGCTCCGCCAGCGAGTTTACGCCGAGCAGCTGATGAAGCTTCAGTATCTTATCGGGACGAAGCCCGGGTATGGCAAACAGCTCCATCACGCCCGCTGGAACATCCTCGCGCAGCTTCTCAAGGCTTGGGTGCGTGCCGGTTTGGTAAAGCTTGGTCACGATGTCTGCGATCGCGTCACCGATCCCCGGGATCTTGGTGAGGGCGCCGGTGGCGATGATCCGATCAAGCGGCTGCGACAGCGCCGTCAGACTGTCTGCCGCGCGCAAGTATGCCTTTGTGCGATAGGGATTGTCGTCGCGCATAGACGCCCGTTGCGCGTATTCCCTCAAAAGACTGGCGACGGTCCTCGGATCGATTTTTGCCATGGCTTCAGCCAAACGAGGCCGATCTCCGCAGGTTCCAATCAGGCAAGGCCATGAGCGCCGCGTTGCCCTTTAAATCCCGGCTTTACTGCCTCTTCCCGCGTCGGACGCTACAGATTGGGCAAGGATTGGTCAGCGCGACCCCATCCCGCCAGAGCTTTGGAGGCTGCGCGTTTCTTTAATTCAGGAGCATCGCCCACGTGGAAATGAGAGGGCGCATCTATTGTCTTCATCTCTGCCCACATAATCGGTGCCGCGACAGGGGCGCCCGGACGTGATCTTGCGCTGTAGGGCATGATCGCGGTCGCCCCGCGCTGATTGCGTAGATAGTCCACAAAGATGCGACCCTTGCGGCGCGCCTTTGACAACACGGCCGTGAAATGGGCCGGATCGCTCTGGGCGACCGCCTGCGCCAGGCGAGACGCGAAGTCCTTCACCTCTGGCCACTCGGCGCCAGGGGTGAGGGGCGCGATGACGTGCACTCCTTTGCCTCCCGTCAGCATCGGGAAAGTCTTAAGCCCCAAGCGATTTAAGGATAGCGCGGAACTGAAAGGCAGCGGCGCGGACGGCCTCAAAATCGAGGCCTTCGTCGGGGTCGAGGTCAAACACGAGGCGGTCGGCCTTTTCGACATCCTCGATCCGAGCCCCCCATCCATGCAGCTCAATCGTTCCCATCTGGACGCAAGTCATCAGTCCGTCGGCATCGTCGACATAGAGATATGGTTCCTCGTGCCCGTCCTTCTCCGTGATGCCGACATGGTGGACTTTGTCGCCAAAGCTGCCGGCGTCGTGTTTTTGGAAGAAGCACTTCTTCGCGCGGCCCTGTGGACATCGAACCAGACTGATCGGCCGGCTGCCAACCCAAGGAAGCATGATCGCCGCGACCGCTGCGTAATGGTCGGCGAGCTGTCCCTTGGTAATGTTGGACTCCGGATAGATGACGCGGTCACGGTTACTTATTGCGAATTCCGGTTGTCGCAGACGCGGCGAGATCGGCTGCATGACGTTCCGTCTCGAGCACGACCGCCTCCGGCTTCTTGTCTTCGCGGAGACCAAGATAGCTCGGATGTCGTAACGTCCCTTCATTTGTCATTTCGGTGAAGGCAATCTCAGCGACCAGTTTCGGACGGAGCCAGTGTGCGCCGCGCACTTCGGCGCGTGGTGCGTCGACGGTCGCGGCCTTCTGCTCAAGCGGCGCCATGATCATCAAGAGACGAAGAAGTTCAGCGGTATCGAAGCCGGTGCCGACTTTCCCGGCGTAACGCAGCTTGCCGCCGTCATGAACGCCAAGGATCAAGGACCGAAACGCGCGGACCTTGTCGGACGGCGTCCAGCCGACAATCACAAATTCCTGCCGCCTGATGCATTTGATCTTCAGCCAGCTTGCGCCGCGGGCCGCCACATAACTCGAATCCGCGAGCTTTGAGATGACGCCCTCAAGGCCGGCTGCGCAGAAGCGATCGAGCAGCTCTTCTCCGCGGCCGAGGATATGGTCGGAGTAACGAAGGACCGGATTTTTCGCAGGCAAGATCGCCTCCAGCTTCGCCTTGCGCTCAAGAAGAGGAAGCCTTGTCAGATCTTCGCCGTCGAGCTGCAGCAGATCGAACGCATAAAAGTCGATAGTCGCCGGGGCACCCTTCAATGCATTCTGAAGCGCCTGGAAGTTAGATCTTCCTTCCGCATCGACAACCACGGCCTCGCCGTCAATCAGGGCGGAGCGCACCTTGAGCTTGCGAGCCTCGGAGAGGATCGAGGGAAAACGGCTAGACCAGTCCAGACCAGATCGTGTGTAGGCTCGCGCCTCGCCACCGCCGACGGCAACGAGAATACGATAGCCGTCGTATTTCATCTCATGGATCCAACGATCGCCGGCAGGGACCGTGTCCACGAGCGTTGCGAGCTGGACCGGCCGGAAAGCGGGCGGCGCTAAAGTGACCTCGTCACGAGCGGGCGACTTCGCTTGACTAGCGCTCGACCCATTGATTGCCTTACGCGACGTTGGCTTGACCACTCTGACCTAAACCATACTCCAGAGACGAAATAGCGTTATCCGCGTCCAACGCGCGACTACTTCTTTAGTTTCGCTGCAGGCCGTATTGAGCTTTTCGCGATCATTGCCGACCCGCTTGATAGCGCCTCGGCCTGAGGCCGTGCTCCTGCCTCCGGCCCTTCCATTTTCCCGATTTGCGCGCACAGTTAACTGGCAATAATCAAGAGCAGGAACGTGCCCTCAAATGCCGCCACAGCGTATCCGCTTTCTGCCATTGGCTTTAGAAGCCCGACATTCCGGTTCCGGTCCCCTAAACGGCCTGTCAGCTTTGCGCCTAATCTCGGTCGCTGAGCCGGCGTCAACCTTATCCCAAAAGCAGACACCCAAGCGTGCTGGCGAGGCGACGGTTGGACCTGGCCGTTTTGCCGAGCTGGAAATGCTGACAAAAGTCATGCCGTTGGGTCGCTTTCTGCTTTCGGGTAAACGAAAATTGCCGTCCGCGGGCCGTTGAGTTTCAATGCGGGGGCAGGACAGACACGATTTCGCCGGTGGTCATATAAACGATCGCGCCGCGTGGCGCAGAGATTGCCTGGAGATAGCGCTGCAATTGCTGGACATACGCAGCGCGGTGCAGGCTGGTGTCGCGATCGCTCTTCCAGTCCAGGACTTCTAGGACTTTGCCATCCTCGATTGCGATCGCATCGACGCGGCCTGCGAGAAGATCGCCGGCCTCTGTCTCTCCCCAGATAGACAGTTCCGGCACAAGCACAGGCAAGAGACGTTGCACATACGGCAGCTGGTAGGTCTCCAGTGCGGTCGTCGCGAGTTCGCCTGGAGTCGGGAGAGATTCCTCCTCGGGGTCGATGGCAAGAAGTTCGTTGAGAAGACGTCCAGCGCGTGCGGAAACGTCATCCTGAGGTGAGAGTTCGCCCGTCAGAAGTTCCTCCAATAGCTTATGGAGAACCAGCCCGCGAGTCCTGCCGGCGCCAATGGGCTCGATATATTCGAACGCGCCGCTTGGTTCCGTCGCCATGGTCGGTGCGAGGATTTCGGCACGATCCGCATCGTGAGCACTGGGATTGACCCAGCGCAGTGACGGCGAGGCTGCCTGAACGATGGCGGCTTGCCGTGCGAAAGTATCTGCGTCCTGAGGCAACGCGGCCGTGTCGAAACTGGTGGTCGTGCGTGGCTCGAGCTGGTTGAACTTTAATTCCTCAAGAAGGTCGAATCTCAGGTCGAGCAGTTTCGACCAAGCGCCTGGCTTGGCCGACGAAAGATTGGGAACGACCAACAGGTCGCGGGCGCGCGTGGAGGCAACATACCACATTCGTTGATTTTCCAGCGCCTGACGCCGCGCTTGCTCCTCCCGAGCACGCTTGAGTGCAGAGGAACAGACGCCGCCGATGATCCAGTGCAGGGTGTTGTCGGATTGACGATGAACGAAACGCTCGGAGGGTCTTGCACGAGTGCCCATGTTGATGGGGATCACCACCGGCCACTCAAGGCCTTTGGCGCTGTGAATGGTCACGATCTCGATGGCGTCCTTCGACGCGTCGATCCGGCCCTCCTGCCGCGAGGCGCGACGGTCCCAATCGAGCTGGAGATGACGGACGAAAGACCGGAGCCCCCGGACATCAAATGGCCGCGCCAGTTCAACGATCCGATCAAGATTGGCAAGTGAGCGCGCGGCCCGGTTATTGCCGCTGCGCGCAGACAGTGCGACGCGCAGTTGAAGCTGCTCGATGGCCTCGGCCAACAAAATGCGCGGCGTGGTGACGTTCACCCGCGCGCGAAGTTTTTGCAGGATCTCGAGGATGAAGCTGGCGATGGGATGGGACACCAGAGCCGGCGGCGTCGTGATGTCAAAGAGGCCAGTCGGCGAGGCGTCTGGTCCGGCCTGATGGATTTCTTCGGCGACGTCGAGCAACTCTTCATCGGTGAGACCTACCATGGGTCCGCGCATGAAGGCACCGAAGGCAAGCCGGTCGCGCGAATCCGCCAGCGTACGCAGCAGCGTCAGTACGTCCTGGGTCTCCTGCTGGAGCAACAGCGTCTTGCCGGCCTGCGACGCGACGGCAAGCCCGAGCGTCTCGAGTGCTCGTTCGTAGCGCCAAAGGTCAGTGCCGGTTGGAGCAAGCAGGGCAATGTCGCCCGCTTCAAGGAGGCGGCGCCTGCCATCGTGCTCGTCTTCGATCTCGATTGAGCCAACGAGTTTGGAACATATCCGCGCAATGTCGGCCGCCTCGACGTCGCGCTGCTCGGGCATGCTCGCCGTTCGACCGTCGCCAATGGTCACGTGGGACGCGGAAGGCAGGCCATGGAAGGCGCCTTCGCGTGTGGCGGTGAGTGCGCCATAGCTTGGCTGACCGTCGGCATCAAGAACCGGTTGGAAGGCGGCGTTCACGTAGTCAATGATGCCTGGCTGGCAGCGAAAGTTGGCCCCTATGTGGACGACGCGGTCGTCCCCCAAGCGTGCAATCGTCCGCTTCGCCTGATTGTAGCTGTCGATGTCGGCACCACGAAAGGCGTAGATAGATTGTTTGGGATCGCCGACCACAAACAGCGCCCCATCACGAAGGTCCGCATCTTGCCAGCGATCGGGCATGGCGCGCGCCGCGATCGAAAACAGGATGCTGGCCTGGGCGGGATCGGTGTCCTGAAATTCATCAACCAGAATATGCGCAAAGCGCCGACCGACAGCCTCGCGCACGACATCATTCTTGGTCACAAGGGCATGTGCGCGCAGCAAAAGGTCGTCGAAATCGAGGACAGCCGCGTCGCCCTTGCGCTCAACATAGAGGTCGATGACCGGGCCGAGGGCACGTGACATCTGATCGACCATGGCATCGCCGATCTGGCCGAGGAGTTCTGCAAATTGCGTCTCACAGTTATGGGAATACGTCTCGGCCTGCTGGTCGAGTTCTGGTCCTTTGTCCTTGCCATAGGCCGATTTCCAATAGCTGAGATTGCGCTGCTTCTTAAAAGCGAACTCGTCCCATTTCATCGAGGCAGTACGCGGCGGGTCGGCAAGTTCCCATAGCCGAGCAAAGCTCGGCTGCGTCTCGAAGCAGTTCTCGTAGAATGTGGCGAGGGTTTCGAACTCTCCAACCAGGGTCGCGGTGCGGCGTTCCTTGGGATAGTCCGCTTGCCAGCGTCGGAACGCACCGACGCTCTCGACAAATTCGATATCCTTGCGCAGCGAGAAGTCGACCGAAACCGTGCCGGCCCCCGGATGCTCAAGCTTGAGCTTGGCAAGATCGAAGCTGTCCTTGACGACCTTCAAGGGCTCAAACCTGGAGAGGACCGCGACCGGATCCTCGCCCTCCCTTGTTTGCAGCGAGAGACGCTCGAACAGCCATTTGGAGATGACGCTCTCGAACATTGCGTCTGCCGCAGGCCCATCCATCATTCGCGACCCGGGGTCGAGTCCCGTTTCGACGGCATAGGCCATGATAATCTGCTGGCAGAACGCGTGAATCGTACATGCGGTTAACTCGTCAAAGGCATCGATCGCCGCCCTGAGGACAGCCTTCCTTTCGTTGAGCAGATCAAGGGTTACAGCGCCGCGCAAGACCTTTGGGACTTCTCCTGCCAGCAGCTGGGTTGCGTATTCGCGAATGCGCAGCGACAGCTCACTGGCGGCCAGTTCGGTAAACGTAATCGCAGCGATCCTGCGGGGCGGCGCACCGTACAACATCAGCATGACGACGCGGCCAGCAATCAGCGACGTCTTGCCCGTGCCCGCAGCCGCTTCGACCAGCAATGTCTTGTCTAGTTCCGTGAGAACGCGACTGCGCTCGAGGGCATCGCTCAGCATCACCGCTCCCTCCAAAGAGGCGCGAGCTTGTGCTGCGCGGCGTTGAAACCCTCATCCTTGCGCCCCTTGTAGCGGTCGAGCGCCGCAGGCAGCGCTAACTTGAGTTGGTTGTAGCCAGCGAACGCATCTGGTCCAGGATAGGCGACTCCAGCTCTGAGCCCTTCGACCGCGATATCGATGAAGCGCAGCAGCGTCTGCTCCGCCTGCTCGAGCACGTCGCCTTCAAGACGCGCCGGAGGTTCCATGGTGTCAAGGTAGACGAGGCGTGAAATGATCGTGCTTGCCTCGGGGATGAGCTGTTTGATCGTAACGGCGTAGAGTGCGCGCTGAACTTCTGCTCCGCCGCCGAGGATGACGTCGCGCAGATCGCGCGGGGTCTTGCCTGTCTTGTAGTCGGACATCCGGACGCCACGGCGGTCGGGCTTCACGTCGACGCGGTCGATGCGGCCCTTCAAGAGGATGCCGAAACGGCCGATCAGGACCTCTTGGTCTTCGCGCCAGGGATCGGAACGCTCTGACTGCGATTCAGGCGTGCCGAACGGCACCTCGCTAAAGCCGTAGGTACCAGGACCGAAGCGGTCATCGACCGTCAGTCCGCGGCGGGCCCGTCGCCGTGCCTCTTCGATCGTATCCAGCCAGAGCAACCTCGGTGGTACTGCCCGGGTCAGCGGCCAGTGCTTCGCGATGCTGTCGGCTGCTGCCTCAAGCGCGCGATCGATTTCTCCCGGCGTTGCGCTGACAAGGCTGGGGATACGCTCGACCGCGAGGCGCAGCAATTCATGCACGAGCTCACCGAAGGTCATCGCATCGAGTTGCAGCGGCTGAACCGCGAGCTCAGGCGCGGTCATCCCCAACACTCTTAGCCACACATAGCCCAAGGGATCACGCAAGAGCCGCCGTAGCGAGGTAGCGGATTGCGGCAAGCTCAGAGCGCGCAGAACAGCCGGATGATCCTTACGGAACCCGCCGTCATGTGGCGTTGTCTCAAGCTTGCGCGTCCAGTTGGTCCAGCACGAAATGACGCTCTGTATGCGCGGCAAAGCAAGCGCATCCTCGGCGCGAGCCAGCAGACGATCACCCCGCTGAACGCATGCTCCGGCGTTCTCGTCCGGGAAAGGGGACGCTCGGCAACCCGATGCTGCAGCAATCCGCTCTTGGCGAGCAACGCGCCTTCGGCCGATCGCCTGCTGCGCGACAGGGTAACCTTCGAATCTGGGTGGCCGGTCAGGATCTCAAAGGCCAGCCGATCGCGTTCGAGCCGGGGCAGGTCCACCAACGCGCGCTCGTTGAGCACATGCTCGGGCAGGAGCGGGTCCGCATTGTCGCTACGCGGCCAACTTCTGCTCGAAAGCCCAAGCAGACGCATGTGCTCGCGTGGCGCACCAACCAGGTCCGCCGCCCGTGCCCAGACCACATTGTTGGCAGGGTCGCTCTCATCCGCAATGCGCAACGACGTTAGGGTCATCTCCATTGCTGCCGCCGGCGCCAAACGAAGCGCCTCCTGCCAGAGCCCAAGGCTGCCGCCGCGCAGGAGCAACTTTCCGAGTTTGGCCGCAGCTTTTGCGCCGTCCACAAGGTCATAAAGCACCGGCATTACGATCGTTGCGATCGTGGACCCATCGGTAGGGGAGAGTGTCTGCAGACTTCGCGCCCAATGCTCCGGCTCAAACAGACCCGCATCGGTGGGGATTCCTTTCATCCAATCAGCCGGAAGCGCCTCCGACAGGTAAGGAGAGAGCAGGGACAGACGACGAATGCGATCCTGCGACGGGCCGTTGATCATCGCATCGGCGAGCGCTGCGCAGGTCTGGCCGGCGCGCGTGCTCAGGGCTGAAACGCCGCCGGCGAAATGGATCGGGAGATCAGCGTCCGCCGCCAGGACCATCATGTGATCATCCCACACGCTCAAATCAGCACTGGCGATCGCGATGTCGCCGGCTTGGGTCATGCCATCGCTCAACAACGCGCGCGCCCAGCGAAGCGCTTCAACCACCTCCGCGCGTGGGTCGGCGCAAACCTCACAAGTCAGATGTTCGGGGGGCTGCAGGGCCCTTCCGAGGATCGTACCGGGAAACCAGCTCCGGTCGCGCGTGCCTGGGGGATCCCACGTGATTTCGACGACCGAGGCCAGGGCTTTGACGAGCGGCCGCCAGAGCGGGTCGACGGAAATAATACGGTGGAGATGGAGAGGGCCGACGACAGTGCGCGCATGAACGATGCGCGCAAGCGCTCGATCGCGCAGATCCCCGGGCAACAGCGCGCCGATTGGAAGATGCTCGCGCAGAAAGGCTTCGATGTGGCCAAGGTCGCTCAGCCGGGCGCTTGGTTCGAGCGGATCGTCAAGGCGAATGTCAGCGGCCCACACGCGCTCCAGACTGGAGAGGACAGCCCGCGCCATGCCAGGCCTTGCCTTGACCTTTTCGAGTTCTTCAAAAGTAATCTCTGCGAGTGCTCGAGCAACGATCGGCACAAGGGTTGCGTGATCGGCTGGTCGGCTGAAACCACCCGCAAGGCGCGCCGCGAGCAGTGGGACCGTGGCGACATCGAGGCCGTGGTCACCCGTTTGCGCGGCGGCGACACGCTGCATGCGAAAGGCCAAGTTGCCCTCAACGACGACGGTGTGACGTTTCATGGTGACAAGGGACACTTGTTGCGGCGCTATAAGCCGGTCGTCCGACGGTAGATTCTGACGTATGGTAGATCAGGGACCCTGAACTGCAAGGCTGCCCTGTACAAAAGCACCTGGCCACCTTCAGATTGCCTGCTAACCGCCATTGCGCCATTCCTGGCAGTGGTGCGGGAGTCGCCTCCAGCACGGTCAGTTATATCAACTTTCGGCCCGCTTATGCGGGCAGAGGTGTCAGATGATTTGTTCTGCAGCGGCGGCTTGCGGTAGTTACGATCAAATAGCGGATTGGCAGCTATCGTGAAGAGTTTCGGGCGCCGGCAGGCGTACGAAAGTCCCCGAGGAAGGAACCCGCGGGCCACAGGCGATGGCTATGGGGATTTCGGATTTCGGCAGATGTCGGCGATGGCGCGACCGCCGCTGGGAAGCGCCGGGATTGATGCGGACAGACCGCTTCGTTGCGCCTCCGCGCGATGTTGTCCGACCGGTTGGCGGCTGGGCGCGGCTCTGTCGGCCTCGATGATCACCATAGACGTGCGTCGATCCGTTGCCGGAGGCTGAGTGCCTGCAGCTGAAGGCTGAACCTTTCCATGCCGGGTCATGGCGTGCTGCTCCCGGTCGACGGGGAACCGTGTGGCGGTCCGCGCGGCTGCCTCCATCGTTCGAACACCTCGATCACGATCATGCGTCCGCCACAGCAGGGGCATGGCGGGCGAAAGTCTTCCGGTTCGCCTGGTGTCATCGTCGGACGGTGCGGCGACGTTCAGGAGTTCACGAGCAAGCGCGAGGCTGGCCTTGCGAGCAGAACCGGCAAGCAGGCCGTAATGCCGGATGCGATGGAAGCCACGCGGCAGGACATGCAGCAGAAAGCGGCGGATGAACTCGTCGGTAGCGAGCGTCATGAGCTGCTGCCGGTCGGCGCCTTCGCGACGATAGTCCTTGTAGCGGAAGGTGACGCCGCTCTCGTCGAGGCGGATGAGGCGGCTGTTCGAGACCGCCACCCGGTGGGTGTAGCGCGACAGGTAGGCGAGCACCGCTTCCGGGCCGGCGAAGGGCGCCTTGGCGTAGACCACCCAGCGCTTCTTCCGGATCGGCGACAGCTGGCGCAGGCATGCCCGCCGTTCCGCGAGATGAGCAATTGCGCCGAAGAAGGCGAGCCGGCCAGCGTCGTGCAGCGCGACCAACCGGGAGAGGAACAGCCGGCGGAACAGCTTGCCGAGCACCCGCACCGGCAGCAGGAAGGCGGGACGCGACGAGACCCAGCGGCTCCCGTCCGGCGCGATGCCGCCACCCGGCACGATCATGTGGACATGCGGATGGTGCAGCATCGCCGAACCCCATGTGTGGAGCACGGCGGTGATGCCGATGCGTGCGCCGAGATGCTTCGGATCGGCCGCGATGGTCAGCATCGTCTCCGACGCCGCCTTGAACAGCAGGTCGTAGACCGCCGCCTTGTTGTGGAAGGCGATGTCGGCGACCTCGGCTGGCAGCGTGAAGACGACGTGGAAGTAGCCGACCGGCAGCAGGTCGGCCTCGCGCTCGGCAAGCCATGTCCGCGCCGCGGCACCCTGGCACTTTGGACAGTGCCGGTTGCGGCAGGAGTTGTAGGCGATGCGCCAGTGGCCGCAGTCCTCGCAGGCCTCCACGTGACCGCCAAGGGCCGCGGTGCGGCAGTGTTCGATCGCCGACATGACCTTGAGCTGCTGCAGTGTCAGATGCCCTGCATGGGCGGCCCGGTAGGCGGGCCCGGCAGTGCGGAAGATGTCGGCAACCTCGACGGAGGCGCGCACGGCTCAGCCATCGGGCGAGATCTCTGCCTCCTTGAACAGGCCGAGCTTGTCGAGCGGGCTCGTGACCGTGCGCACCGTGCGGGTTGCAACCTTGGTGTAGAAGGCGGTGCTATTTAGCTTGGCGTGCCCGAGCAGGACCTGGATGATCCGGATATCGGTGCCGTCCTCCAGCAGGTGGGTGGCGAAGCTGTGGCGCAGCGTGTGCGGCCCGACGCGCTTGGCGATGTCGGCCGCCTGCGCTGCCTCGACGACCACGCGATAGAGCTGGCGGGTGCTGATGGGCTTCATCGCATGCTGCCCCGGAAACAGCCAGCCGTCGCGGTGCATCACGCCCTGCTGGCGTCCGACCTTCCACCACTGGCGCAGCAACAAGAGCAGGTCTTGCGACAGCATGGCGTTCCGGTATCGGCCGCCCTTGCCGCGCTCGACACGTAGCAGCATGCGCTCACTATCGACGTCGGCGACCTTCAGCAACGACACCTCCGCCACGCGCAGGCCCGCGCCATAAGCGACCGACAGCGCGGCCTGATGCTTGAGGCAGGTGGTGGCGTTGAGAAGCCGGGCGACCTCGTCTCGGCTCAGCACCACCGGCAGCGTGCGCGGGTGCGCCAGCCGGACAAGCCTGCGCGCCAGATCGGGACGATCGATCGTATGCGTGAAGAAGAAGCGCAGCGCCGACACGATGCTGTTCATCGTCGGCACGGGAACACCGTCGTCCTGCTGCTCGATCTGGAACCGGCGCACGTCGTCCGCGGTCGCTGTGTCTGGTGAACGGCCAAGGAACGTCGCCAGACGTCCGATATCGCGGAGATAGTTGCGCTGCGTCTCCCGTGAGAAACGCCGCATGTTCATGTCGTCGATCAGCCGCTGACGAAGTGGACTGATAGGTGCATCAAGAACAGGATAGGGCATGGTCAAGCTCCTTGTTGAAGAAGCCCGTCATGCTCTGCCGCCGCCGAACGACGCTCAATGCGGGCGCGACGACCGGTTCCTGATCTCTACCTCAACCGCAGGCGCCCTCCCGCGCAGCGGGTTCGTTCTCCGGCCCAACGGCTGCCGGGCAAGCAATGCGCCTCCATGCCGGTCGCTGAACTGATGGTAGCCGCACCCCCAAGCGGACATTCAAGCGAGCAGGCAGGGTGGCAGTTTCACTCCCAAGTCTTGGGCGTAACCCGGCTCTTTACCTTATCCGCCAAATAGACGGGAGAAGAAGCCACGCTTCGCTGGTTTCTGTGTGACATTGGGCGGTTGGACCTGGCTGTTTTGCTTAACCGGCTCTTGCCAGTCGACCGGTTGCGCGACAACAGTCTTGGCCAACGCCCGCGGCTCGGGCCTTGCTGAGGTTGCCGAAGTTCGCGGTGGCTCACCTTTGCCGCCCATAACAGGGATCTCGATTGCTTCCTTGGCGCGAGTCACGGCGACGTAGAACAGCCTAAGTTCGGCAGCGTCCTGCCGCTCTCGTTCCGCCCTTTCCTCGAGAGTCCGTGCCTCTCGGGTCTTCAGGAAGTCGTCCATCAGTCGAACATTCTTCCATTCCCGCCCCTTGGCCTTGTGTGCTGTCGAGATGACGATCTCGGCTTTCTCCTCGCTGACGGATTGGTTGATAGCCCACAGGAGGCGCCTTTCGCCCTTGCTCTGCACCAGGTTGACGAACATGGTCAGATGCTCGCCCTCGGTGGTCTTGGCGAAGTCGACCACGGACTCCCAACTAGTGAAACCGAAGAAGTCGGCGACGTCGGTTGGACGCCCCTCTTTCAAGTCGCGTACCCCCCAAAGCAGCTCCTTCAGATCTTTGTTGTCGCCAACTAGATGCGGCTTGAGACCCTCGTCAAGGCACTGGATTAGCGCCGTCATGACGTTCGCATTGGTCCTCGCAAGGATGGCGTTGGGATTGCAGCTACCGACCCGGCTCCGCATGGCGGGATTGCCGGTCAGCGGCACGCTCTCACCGAGCCGCCGCAGGACGCGGGATGCTTCGCCGGCGATTTCCGGGCCGAACCGGAACGATTGGGTCAGGCTAACGATGGCATCGGTCGTGATCGCGTCCATCGCATTCACTGCGCCACGCCATTCGTATATCTGCTGGTAGCGGTCGCCAACATAGATAAGCTGGGCGTTTTGCCGCCGCAGCACGTCGAGCACGACGGGATTGGTGTCCTGTGCCTCATCGAGGAGGATGTAGTCGGCTGCGATCTGCGGCTTGGACAGCCCCCAGAGCTTCAGGAATCCCTCAAAACCCAGCGGAATCGCGTCCTTCGGGTCGCACATGCGTTGCCACACGTGCTTGGCATTGTTGTACGCAAACTCGTTCACCGCCTTTAGGGTGTCTTCACTGGCCGTAAGCAGCGATCCATGACGGGGGACGTGTGCGGCAGAGATTTCCTCGTCGCCGCTATGGGCGAACCGCCTGACTGTCTGCTGGATCAAATATGCTTGTGACACTGCTTGGAGGGAATGATCGCGGTCGACACGCCAGGTCTTCTTGAATCCAAGTATCTCTGCGAGCTGCTTCGTGCTTACCCTCCCGGCGAACTTGTTCTTGGTTTTTTTGTAGTCAGAGTGCAGTGACTTCAGCGCTAAGCTATGGGTCGTCGAGCAATCTACCGTCGGAGGAAACTTCTCCCGGGCATCCCCGACAATCGCCTTGTTAAAGGCGATGTACTGGCCGCGGCTGTGAGTCCCGTGGGCAAGGAACTGCAGCGTCGAGGTTTTGCCTGTGCCCGCATAAGCATTGATGCGGAGCGAGCCACCGGACAAGAAAGCGTCAATTGCCTGTTGCTGCTCCGGGGTGGGTTTGTGCTCCCCGGGCTTTGCCGCGACCTTCTTGTGCACCATGGTGGGCCGCTTCTTGGAAGTCTGGGGGCTTCGGTCGAAGAGGTCCGACTGCTTAACATCCAACGCGGATTTCGCACGGACCAGAAGTCTAGCGGCCCGAGCTGTGGTCCTAACGCCGGCTTCACCCACGATGGCTTTGATAGCCTTGGTATCACCACTTGCGGTGGCTTTATCCAGTATCGCCTCAAGCTGATCGATGCTCAACGAACTAAAGGGTCGCCTCATTCCAAATCCCCCAGTTCGATTTCGCGCCTGTAACCCGGCCAGAGTCAAGTTCGAGACCCGGCCCAAATCGGACAAGGATGGCGCCAACGGCTTCACACCTAGACGTTGACAGAACCAGCAACGCTGAAAAGCGGAGATCGACCTGCAGTGGCTCCGACTATACGATAATCCAAGCACGTTGGAGCTATAGTCACCTTTTCGACCGACGCCAACCAGCTGCGCGCGCCTCGTCCTCTGAACAGAACGTTCGCTCGCCCTTGGCTGGGCTGATCACTGTCTCGTCATAGAAATGCTGGCCGGGGAGGTGGTAGATGCGAATGCCCTTGTTGCTGATGTTGCCCTTGATGTCGCACGAGCCGGAGAGCAGTCGAACTGGACTCGTGGTTTCAGGCTTAGGCGCCGCCTGCTGCGCGGCACGCCATTCCCACGCCGGTTGAAACTCGCCTTGCCAGATGCCTCGCTTCGCCAGCCGAGCGTCGTCCTGATTGCTCGCGTAGGCGCCGCCCGAATGGAGCGGCCAATCCATCGCGTGGCCGGCGCTAACCAGCCATGTTGCCACCGCCGCGCCGTCGGAACGATAGCAGTCACCGACGAAGCGGCCATAGCGATCCCACTCTACGAATGTGCAAGTCACAGGCCGGGACTTCGCCAGCCAGGCATCAAGCGCTTTCGCGGCTGACTGACCGCAGCGGTAGTTTTTTCCCTTCGAATTCCGGCAGAACTGAGCACTCTCCGGCGCATCGACGCCATTTAAACGCACTCTTGTGCCGGCAACATCAATCGTGTCTCCGTCGATGATGGTAGCGCGGCCTGAGATTGTGTTGTTGTCAGAAGCTGGCAGTGCGCCTGAGGCCTGCGGTACTATCGGCGAAGAAGTTGCCGCTGGTTCAGGACGAGGCTCCGCGAGATAATCGCCTAGAATCCAGCCCGAATAATTCCCGTATGAAGCGTAATGCCAAGGCCCTTCGCGCTTTGACGACAATACCGCGGATCCAACTGGGACGGTGAGCGCAATCGGTGAATCAGCCGATGGGGATGTCCGTAGGCGAACATTTGCGGTGCTATAAAATGTCTTTTGAACGGAAGAGGTGGGCCCGGCATAAGCGCCTGTGGCTTGGGAGGCTCGATCGCCCGCTTCTCCTGTCGCGGGCTTTAGGTCTGACTGTACAGACCCGTTCGTCGGGGAGCGCTCGTTCGTAATCTTGGTTTCGTTGGACCGCGCGCTGCACCAAACCAGTCCTGCGCCAACGGAAAGTAGCAGAAGCGCGATCGGGCCTTTCGAAGTCGGCTTGGTTTGAGAAGTACCTAGTTGCGATGGCGCGCTAGGCACTGACTGGCGCTTCGAAGAAATACCCGTCGAATAAGAAAGACCGGTCCCGGGAATGGCCGCACTAAGGCGCTTTTTGCCTGTTGTGCTAACTGTATACCCAAGTCCTTTTGGTCCAACCCGCACGCTCGCACTTTTCGCGCTGAGATTTATCCGGACTCCCGGCGCGATCTTTATAGATTTACGAAATCGGAATGCCATCCCCAGGCGCCTCCCCAAGAACATGATGTGGCGAAAGCGACGGTGAGTCGAGTCGCTTGGCGAATACTGCGCCTATAACACAGGCGCCCAGTTGGTGAGTGGCGACCGAGAGGTATTGGACGCGGCAAGAAGGCCTTGATGAGAACGCACCAACAACGTCAGCGTGTTACCATTGTACCGCTAATAGCCGCCAGTCCGGTCTCGGCCCAGCGGCTGTCGGTCAGCAATGTGCCTCATCACGGTCATTCCGGGTTTCGTCAACAATGAACGCTTGACCCATTGCGACTATAGATTGAATAATATCGTTGCGGCATCCATGGGGCAAACATGAGCGAATTTGAGCAAACGCCATTCGGCGGGGCGGATCTGATCGAAAACACGGAGCCGCGCTGTCCCTGTATTCTGTTGCTCGACAATTCCGGTTCAATGGCTGGAGAGCCGCTGCGTCAGCTGAACGAGGGCATCACCGCCTTCAAACAGGCTCTCGCGGAAGACAGCCTCGCCGCCAAGCGCGTCGAGATCGCCATCGTCACCTTCGGTCCCGTACAGACTGTGACCGAGTTCGTAACCTTAGACGGCTTCTATCCGCCACATCTCGAGCCAGCCGGGGCTACGCCTCTGGGCGAGGCCATCACGCACGGCCTCCAGATGCTTCGCGACCGTAAGGCCGCCTACAAGGCTCACGGAACGCCGTACTATCGCCCTTGGGTCTTCCTGATCACCGACGGCGCGCCTACCGATTCCTGGAACGCCGCTGCCCAGGCCGTTCGCCAGGGCGAGAACAGGAAGGAATTCATGTTCTATTGCGTGGGCGTGGAAGGAGCGGACATGGGAGTTCTTGGGCAGATCGCTACCCGGATTCCACTGAAGCTCAAGGGCCTCGCTTTCGCCGAGTTCTTCCGGTGGCTTTCGGCTTCACTTTCCTCGGTTTCACAGTCGAAGCCGGGAGACCAGGTTCCCCTGCAGAATCCGACCGCGCCGGACGGCTGGGCAGTCGCTGGCTGATCCGTGTCCAAGTGGAAATGGATCGCGGCTTCCCGCAAGGGCACCTCGCACGAGCGCTCGGGTACGCACCGCCAGGATGCCTACCGTTGCGTTGAAGCCCGGTACGGCAGACTGATCGCCACAGTTTCAGACGGCGCAGGGAGCGCCTCCCACGGGCGATACGGAGCAGTCATGACGTGCCGCCTTCTTACCGCGAAGGCCCGCGACCACGGCAGGGTTCCCGATCGCGACCTGTTCGAGGAATGGATCGACGACGTTAGAAACTCAATCTCGGCAACGGCCGTTCGTCACGATCTAACTATGCGCGATTTCGCATGCACGATGCTGTTCGCGATGACCGATTCTCGCGGGATGTTCGTCGCCCATGTCGGAGACGGCGCGATCGTAAAGCAGTCAGATACAGACGGCCCGTGGGAGTGCGTCTCGTGGCCGGAATCCGGCGAGTACGCTTCGACGACGTTTTTCGTTACCGACAACGGCGGAGCGCGGTTGCGCACGTCGACGCTGGACGATCCTCCTCACGCCGTCGCCTTGTTCTCGGACGGCATCGAGCGGCTGGTGCTTGACTTCGCGAACCGGACCGCGCCGTCGAGCTTCTTCGACACGATGGCAGGCTCCATGAACAAGGCCGAGACGGCCGGAATGCAGCGTCAGCTGTCCCAGCAACTGCATGCGTACCTTGGATCGCCGAAAATCGACGAACGGACGGATGACGACAAGACGCTGGTCGTCGCCATAAAAATATGAACGCCCCTCTGATCCACATCGGCGGCAGGCCAGTCGCGCTTGGCAAGCGCATCGGAAAGGGCGGCGAAGGCGAGGTCTATCTTATTGCTTCCGACCCTGCGAAGGCTATCAAGGTCTATTTCAAGCCAGACCGCCCGCGCTTCGAGAAAGTCGAAGCCATCGTCCAGGGCCAGCTTGCTTCCCGCACGAAGCTGGTGTCGTTCCCAATAGAAGTCGCGACGGACGCGAGAGGCAATTTCGTCGGCTTCACCATGAGTGTTGTCGGAAGCTCGAAGCCTCTCCACGAACTGTATTCGCCCAAGGCCCGCAAGCACAACTTTCCGCAAGCGGACTATCGTTTCCTCGTCCACACTGCCCGGAACCTTGCGACGGCTGTGGCGGCCGTCCATGACGCGGGTTGCATCATCGGTGACATTAACCACTCGGGGTTTCTGATTTCGGACCGCGCGCTCGTTGCGATCATCGACGCGGACAGCTTCCAGGTGGATCGGGACGGCCGCAGTCATCTCTGCCGGGTAGGTGTTCCAGAATACACCGCGCCCGAGCTGCAGGGACACTCGCTCGACGGGATAGTGCGAACCGGAAACCACGACGCTTTCGGCTTGGCTGTCGCGATCTTCCAGCTGCTGTTTCTCGGCAAACATCCGTTCGCCGGCCAATACTCGGGTTCCGACGAAATGCCGCTGGAGCGCGCGATCTCCGAGGGTCGCTACGCTTACTCGAGGCGTCGCAACACTGGGATGGCGCCGCCGCCGCACGGTCCCCGGCCGACGATGCTACCAGACGCGGTCGCGGTCGCGTTCGAGCAGGCATTCACCAATGATCCGAGCCTGAGAAGGCCAACGGCGCAGGAGTGGGTCGCGCATCTGAACACCGTGGAAGCCTCTCTGGTCCAGTGCGCCTCCCACAAGGAGCACTACTTCCCGCGGGCGGCCGGAAGTTGCCCCTGGTGTGCGGTGGACAACCAGTTCGGCACTGTCCTGTTTCCGCCGAACTACGCCGCCCGCACCGCCTCCATCATCAACTTCGACATCGACCGTGTGTGGGCGGAGATCGAAGCCGTCGCGCTCCCCGATCCGAAGAAAGTCATCCCTCAACTGCCCGCCATATCGGCCACGGCGAGTCAAGCAGCCAAAGACGCGGCGACGGCCCGGCGCACAATGCAGGGCCTCGGCATTCTCGCATTCGGAGCAGCGGCGTTTCTGCTCTTCTACATGCCTCCGGTTTTCTATATCTCCATCGCGCTGGCCGTTTTCGGCTTCAACAGGTTCAACGCATCGCCTGCCGAACAGAATCAAATCAAACAGTCACTGGATCGAGCCAGGGTCGCTTTCGAGGCGGAACTCAAGACGTTCCACCAGAATGCAGGGTCAACGGAACCGGCAAGCCTGAAGGCCGAACTGACGACGGCCAGGCAGGAATACCAGGAACTTCCGCAGCTGCAAGTGAGATGGCACGGCGAGTACCAGGCGAACCGAAAGCAGATGCAGCTTGCCGACTACCTGGATCGCTTCCGGGTGGACAAGGACAAGATCACTTCAATTAACCGTGGCCTCGCGCAGACCCTGGTTGCATACGGATACGAGACGGCCGCGGACATAGACCAGAATGTAACCCGCGTCCCGGGTATCGGCGAAGTCCGTCGGCAGCGTCTCCTCAGCTGGAAGGCCGCGCACGAAACCCGGTTCGTATTCAATCCGAATCCCACGCCTTCCGATCAGGTCGAGAAGCAGAAAATCGACATGAAGGTTGCGCAAATGCGCGGCGACTTGCAGAAGCGCCTCGCAACCGGAGCGGACCAGCTGCGGGATGCGGTTCGACGGATCGAAACTGCTGTCAGGCGACCACACGAAACCCTGGCAGAGGCGCATCGGCATTACGAAGCGAGCGCGGCCGATGCGAAATATGTGGGTCTGTCTGTCCTCCCAGTGAGTCTCTCGACTCCGGACATGGTTGCTGCCACCTCTCGTCTGCAATCGTCCTTCTCTGCGACGGCTGTCTCGCCAGCGACGCTGCAATCTCGAAACAGGGCATTTTCACCAAAGGTCGGACAGGTTCTCTGCCCGAAGTGCGGAGCCTTCATGCGGCGGCGAATTGCCAGTCGGGGTAGATACGCGGGCAAGCCATTCTGGGGGTGTCCGCGGTACCCCGTCTGCGACGGCATCGTGAACATACCCTGACGCGCGTGAAATCTCCGGGAGTTTTGAGAGGTGCAGCGACCGACAGTGCGGCCTGGTGCTTGAGGCAGGTGGTGGCGTTGAGGAGCCGGGCGATGCCCTACGCGCTGTCGATCCTGGCCCTTATCCTGGTCGCGCGCCGCGCGACCACTCCGAATGATGATCCCTTACCAGAAAGGCGAAAGATGAGTTTTGACGGCCTCGCAAGATGAGGAAGCTCTTAGCGCTAGCGCTCCTGATCGTTTTGCCGCCGCTCGCTTTTTACGGCTGGTTCGAAGTGAGCGTCCGCCGGATCGTGACTGAGCAAGGCCTTGACGGGAGCTATCGCAACGCCCTCAAGCATGCTTCGGCGTCTTCCTATCTCTATTCCGGACTGAGGCTTATCGGGCTTTCGGAGGCAGTAGCCGAAGAGATGGTCGTCCGGTGTGGAATGGTCAATGAATTTGCTGAACTCTATGTGAAACGCGGAAAGCCTGACACGACTTTGGAAATCAGGAAGGACCTACAGAACAATATGATCGGTATCGGGGTCGCCAAATGGCTTGAGAACAATTCCGCCGAAACACGTGTCACTCTTTTCGTTGTATTGGGGCAGCAAGGTATCCTTGCCTTGTCCCAAAATACGCTAGGTTTTTCGGACTCCGGCGTATCGGCGGCTGACTATCCAGGCGCTAAGAATTGGTTCATGGCGCGGCGGGAGCAGATCGATCGGGAAGTGCAATCCGCATTGGACATAGGCGCTCGGCACAACGGCAATTTGATTGGAACGTCTATGGTCGAAAGATGAGTTCTTGACCTGATCGTCAAGGGCGGCATTCTGCCCGACGGAAACACCACCGAGCCAAAGGGGAGCGATATCTATGAGGAGGTGTGGGTGACTAGACCGCCCTACCGGGAGATCGATTGAATCGGGAGCCTGCCCCGATGACCAGCCATTGCTGCTCCGAACTGGTCATCAGAGGGCGGCCAAAACGCAGCAAACACATCTTTGAAGCGCACTGGAAGGCGCGGAGAGCCTGTTCCCATTCATCCGCGCCGTGGCATACAGTGCATGCGTCAAGGGGGAAGGCGTCATGGAGGGAAGAGGGCTCACAAACATCCTGCTGGCGGTCATCGCCGGGGTCTTGTTGGTCGGCAAGGACGCGATGCTGAGCGGCCTGCAGGGGTTCGGCGTCGTCGCCGTCGTCGTGTTCGTCATCTGGCTTGTCCTCGTTGGCATCGGGTCGATCCTGTCGTGGATCGGGACCGAGTGGCGGGGAGCCGTGAACACCGAAGAACGCCTGTCCGTCGTCTTCGCCACCGCGGCTGGGTGCATCCTTGTGCCGCTGGGAGCCTACGTCCTGTGGCTGTGGGTCACCGGCGCGAAGAACCCGATCACGACGGCTGCGTACAGTTGGCTTGGCTGGGCGTGGATCGGGCTGCTCCTGCTCCTGATGGCAGGCTACGGCCTATACGGCGCGAGGAAGGGCCTGCGCTGGGTCTCCGGCAACTGGAGCGAGGTCCCGGGCATCGTCGGGTACCACCTGCGGCTTATCTTCCGGGGCTACCTCGAGTTCCTCGGCGGCCCGGTCACCTTCCCGATCCGCGAGTGGCGCATCCGCACGGAGGCGGGGTCCAGCAGGGCGGTCAGGCTGGTCTCGTCCGCCTACGTGAGCGTCGTCGGCCTCATCGTGGCCTTCATGACCGCGATGCTGTCCGGCCTCGCCATCTACGGTCTGCTCTCCGTCGCCGGGGTGGCCGGGTAATTACAACTCGCTCACCTTCCGCCGAGGTGTCTAGATTTCCAAGTGCCAGACGCGGATACCCTCGGGACTGTTGATAACGATCTGGGAACGGTACCCGTCGAGTTTGATCTCGTGAACCAGTCACCGCCCCCCGGCGGCTTTGCCACCAGCTGGGGCTACATCGGCGGAATGAACTCGAGCCGGCCGACGCCGGTACTTACAATTTTACAGCACTTTTTCGAATGTGGAGACGTTCCACGACCAGCTCATCGGCCAAACAGATGAAGTCCGCCCCTACGGAGGGGAAGGACGCGGGCTGATCGGGAGGCGACACCGATCTCGCAGCTTGGTTCACAGGGAGAGGATGCTGCAGAAGCCGAACGCCCTCCCCGAGCCGGTTTTCCAATACGGAAGTCAAAAAGCCCGCCGCACTTTACGGCGCGGCGGGCGATCAGTCGTTCACCAGGCACAGGGTGGGCGGGAGTGGGTGTGCCCGGATCGTAGGAAATCCTACGCGCGCCGGCTGTGTCGCGTCTACCAACCGGCGGTTGGTTGGTTCATGGCTGGAAGGAGAGGGGTCGCATCAAGCGGCACGTGACCTGCTGCTGCGCGTCCCGCCTCGTGTCGCTTCCTTTGCAGCTGCAACGGCCTCGGCCAAGTCGGTGTCTTTCGCTGTGAAGAAGTAGATTACGTTGCGGTCACCATCGAACTGCGCTGTCATCGGTCGAGGGTGGACGCTCGGGACGCCGATCATTGCCGTCATGTCGGAACGGATCGAATCCCAAAACTTGCTTTTGAATTCCTCATCGTTGTCGGGCATGGCTTGTCTCCTGTGAGAACGCCAAACGCCGCGTGTCTGCCGTGGTTCCAAGCGCCTACCTGCAATAAAAGGAGTTCCGCCCGCCCAGATCGGGACGGCCCGAGGACCAACATGGGCAGTAGGCCAACAAAAAAAAGGGTGCCATTGACGAGCACCCGAAATGCGGCCCCAATCGGATCACATCGTACAGGGATTCGCATGAACCGATTTCTCTTCGTGATAGCCGACTTTCTATCCCGACCGCCCGGCTTCTATGTGCTAATCGCTGCAATGATAGCCTGCACTGCGATGGTTCCGTTCGGGCTCACAAACGTAATCACTTATGCGCTCTCAGTGGCTGCGATAGTGATTACCGGCGTCGTCCTGATCCAGGGCTATCGCGACACTGCTGCCATCCATGCGAAGCTCGACGAGATCATTGTCGCATTGAAGGAAACGAGGAACAATGTCGTCGGGCTCGAGCACGCCCAGCCCGAGGAGATCAAAGCCCATTTGGCGCGGCTTGAATTGGAAGCAGCGGCGGCTGATCAAGAAGCCGGGCACGAGGGGGTCTCTGGCGCCTAATTACGCCAGCGGCGGCCAAGCGCAACGAAATGCACCGGCAGCGGCAAGGCCAGAAGCGGAAAGTCGTGGCTTAAGCTGATGGGTGAGGGATTTACTTTTTCAACCTCTCAGCAGCCGCATTCGCCTTATCTCTCATCGTGTATTTGTCGAGTATCTTGCGGGCCTGCGCCAGCGTGAGGTCATGCTTCTTTCGGAAATAGCTGACCTCATAGGGTTGCTCCGAGGCAACCCTATCGCGGTCGCGCTTTCCACGATCTGCTTTGTTATCTGCCATGGTCTCCTCCCATCGGTGGCAGCCCGATCAGGTCAAGTTCCGCAAATCGCGTCAAGCAGAAAAACTCTGTGCTGATCAGTTTACACTGGCCGCGCCGCGCTAGGTGGCGAAATGACCTAGATTATAGTGCCGCAACGAGTTCTGCGATTACTGACCTCTTCCAAACGATGCCGAGGTCGGACTGCTCATTGATCCGTCCACTGTAGATCCCCAAAAGATTGGCGACCGGCCCGGCGAAAGCGGCCGTATCCCCGTTCGTAAGTGGCACCATCCCGCCGCTCCGACTGGCGACAATAGGGGAACCGGATTGGCCTTGTCGCGCCCTGCAATCTACCAAGAAGATCGGTCGGTGATCGTAGTCAATTTCTAACTCAGTTGCCAAGAAGCCGGTTGCCCAGATCGCGAAATGTCCCCTCAGACAGGCCGAACGGAAATCCAATGACGCTTAGTGGATCTCCTGGTGCGACCAGAAGTTCCGGGGTAGGTGCGGCAACGCTATAGGCGTGCACCACGCTGAGCGGGTTCAGCGTGAGGCGCAGCGCGACAATATCAGCGTGTGCGCCCAATGTTGGATGTTCGTTCCAAAGCGGCTGTTCCTCGAGGTCGAGAAGTGGGTAGGTCTCACGGTGCCAATTGCCAAGCCCGTCGAAGGAATTGTGCCAAACGCTAACACGGTTCGGTATGCCCCCGTGCGGACTAATCGGTTGTCCGGTATTTTGATCCCGCCCTGTGAAATTGTGCCGATTAGTGATCAGCACCGGCCCATGCGCTTCCGCCTGCACTAGGAACCCTGTGCCAGTGCTAAGTATCGTGTTCGTTAAAGTACATCTCGAGCAGGAGTGACTTTACGGACTCCTCCATGATGATTCGCATTAGGCGCGCCCTTTGAAAAACAATCAAACCCCGCCACAGGAAATCAAACATGGTCCGCGGTGGCAAGCGAATAGGGGCAGGGCGCAAACCAGGGGCCGTTACAAGGCGAACGAGCACGATCGCGGATTAGGTTGCCGGGATGGAGGGAGCCATCGACTAAATGCCGGCCTCGTTGAGGAGCCATTCATCTGGCGCTGCAGAAGGTCTAGCTGCATAGTCCGATAGAAACCAGGACCGTCGCTATGAACTGGGGTATAGAGGATTTCACGGCTGCGGCCGCGCTACTTGCCGCTGCATGGATCGGGATTGCACTGGTTCGACGCAATGTCCATGGGAGGGTACTTCGCCCCACATTGTTAGCCGGCGTGGTGCTAGTCGTGCTGATGATCTGGGCTCACCTGGCCGTGGGAATCGTCTGACCCGCAACCGCCATCGCCGGCGAGTAGAAAGAGTTCATCAACAAAAAGACCTCGCCGCGCAATTCGAAGCGCCGGCGATGAACTCGTGAAGGTCGCCGGCAACGGCGAGAATCCCTTCGATGCCGCGGCGGAGTACCAGATGTCAGTTCAGGATCTTCGCTTCCTTGGCGGCGCTGAGAAATGCCATTCGGGCTACCTCAGGGGCGCTGCCGCCGCCGAGCACCTTCATGCACGCCATACGTGCCTGGATGCGGCGAGCGGTTTCTCCAATGGGCCACTCGTAGAGCAGCATTTCGGCGGCTTCGCGGGTGCTCGACACACTGACTTTGTTCGAGGCCAGCCATACGGTCACGGGCTTTTGAAACGTGCCGACGTCTCGTTCGCTGGTCATAAACAGGTCTCCTTCCGAAACCCCCGCGTGATCTTACAGTCGAAACCTCCATTCCGTGGCGTCACGTTTGTTCCGGTCGCCTCACACTCTGTGAAGAATGTTCCTGTAGCCGCATCCCGACGGGGCCTGCTGATCACCGCTTGCTATGCCCGGAGGCCTGCTGCTTCGACGGGGACATGCTGGTCAGCAGATTCCCGCCTATAAAGAAAATTCGCAGAAGCTTGCGGCCCCAGAATGTTGCGCACGTTAGAGACCTGCCATTGGCCATTGCGCGCCGTGCGAACGCCGCGGTTCCAGTTACTGGAAGGTCAACGGGTTTTCTGCAAAAATGAACGCTACGTTCTGCCGCGATATGGCCAGCACGTTGCCGGAGGTTGTTGGAGCGATGCTACAAGCTTTGCGCACGCTGAGGCCGGGATGGACGCCTCTTCGCTCGCTGGGCGTCTGAGATTCGCGAAACCGTGCGACCGGCGTTAAATAACTTCGCATGGAAAGGGATTTGAGCCAGACGCAGAGTTCCGCCGGCGCTTCGGCTACGGTTGCATTCATCGATCTTGCAGGCTTTAGCGCCATCGCGGACGTTTATGGAGATGCAGCGGCAATCGAAGTGCTCGAGATTTTCGAGAGCATGGTCCGCGAAGCCCTTAGCGGCTATGAACCTCCGATCAAATGGATCGGTGACGAGGCAATGCTCTCATTTCCTGAGCCGGAAGTCGCGATCCAAGCGCTTGGAGCGCTGTTGCAGGCATGCCGAAAAGAACCGCGCCTGCCGCTGACGCGGGCCGCGCTGAACCATGGGCCGGTCATTCGCCGGGCGGCTGATCTGTTTGGATCGACCGTCAACATAGCGGCACGCATCGCTTCGCTTGCGTCCCCCGGTCAATTGCTTGCGACTCAATCCATTGCCGATGCCGCTGCCGCCAAAGGCATCCTGGTGCGAGATCTCGGAAAAGTAGCCCTTCGATCGGTAGCTGGCGAAGTTCCCATTTATGAGATCGAACTTGCCCCCTCGCCTGACCCGGCCTGGATCGATCCGGTGTGCAAGATGCATGCTCCTTATGCATCCTATCGACGGGCTGCCCCGGAAGGGCCATGGTTTTGTTCGCCGCGTTGCGAAGAGGCATATCGGAAGTCGCCGCAGACCTATCCATTGGCTCGATGACAGGGCTCCCCCAGCAGGTGTCCTGGCGCCACCTCAGCAAAATCCCGCCTATAAAAGCAGGTTCGCAGAAGCTTGCCGCGCCAATATGTTGCGCACGTTCGATACCTGCCATTGGCCATTGCGCGCTGTGCGAACGCCGCGGTTGTTCAGAGCAATGGCCAGGCCACCCAGGCTGGTGATGCCGGACTGCTGGATGGAGGCGATGATCGGCAGCACGGTCTGGGCAAATCTGTCAGCCTCCCGGATCGAGATTTTCCGACCTCTGGCTGCAGCTTCGGCTTAGTCGGATTACCGAGTTTTATGCCGGTGGTCTTGCGAGAGGCGAGGGCGGCCTTGGTCCGTTCCGTGATCAGCCGCCGTTCTTTTTCTGCCAACGCGGCGTAGAGGTGCAGCATGAACGGATCGGCATCAGCACCGAGCTCGGCAACGATGAACGGCACCCGTTGCACCATCAGTCCGGCAATGAAGGCGACATCGCGCGACAGGCGGTCGAGCTTGGCCACCACGACCGGGCATTTGAGCTGCCGGGCAAGGGCGAGGGCGGCTGTCAGTTGCGGCCGTCGATCAAGAGCATCCGCGCCCTTTCCTGTTTCGACCTCGGTGAACTCCTGGAGGATGATCATCGCCTCGGCCTCGGCAAAGCGGGCGACCGCGGCACGCTGGGCCTCGATGCCTAAGCCTGAACGCCCTTGCCGCTGTGTGGAGACACGATAGTAGGCGACCGCGCGCGTCATGCTGCTGTTTCCGGGTGTTCAAACTGCAAACCACCGTTTGCAGTGTGCTCACAAGACACGGTTCAGCAAGTTCTTTCCAGGAATTAGGCTTCAGCAGCAACGTGGTTGAGCTGGAGCGCCGCCTATATGACGCAGACTTGTTGGAAGGCACTCATGAGTAACGCCGAGTTTTCGCCTCCAGTGCAGATAACCATCCTTTGTCAGCACGTTGCTTCCTTATCGCGCCCGCCACAGCGGCGCAGCCGCGCGGATGCAGCTACTTCCAATTCGTATGAGCACGCCCTAAGTCTGCGGCCAGAACGCAATCTCGCGACAAACGTTCACGTCAGTGTAGATTACAGGTGCGGCTGTGCAGGCCCTATCGAGCTCGGCCCTAGCCAAGCTAGCTGCGCCCCTTCACTAGGACGTACCGATGCAGAACAAGTCCCTAGCAGCCACTGGCTTTCTCTGCCTGGGCGTTCTCGTCTTCTCACTGCAGGACGTGATCCTGAAGGGCCTCTCGGAC
>NZ_JBVVQU010000057.1:0-42888 GCF_055811555.1 Mesorhizobium sp. WSM4813 | reverse complement strand
TCCTATCCCACGCCGCGTCACTCAATATCAACCGATCCATTACACCCAAGGCTGCCTCCAAAAGCAGTCTTGAATCAGGCTACGGTCAAAAAGGGAATCCTAAGAGTCCACACCACCTAGCGCACCTGATCGAGCAGGCGCTTGCATTCCAGAAGGTCGAACAGCGCCTCCTGCAGCAAAGCACGGTTGTCGCGCGAGAGTTTCGACGTGCCCGGCTGCACCGGCCCGTCGTCGTCGGTCTTGCCGAGGCCGAAAAAGCGCCGGCTGGGTTTCACCTTGGGCTCGCCGACCAGCATCTCGTCATCGGCGCCGCGCGGTTGGGCCGCTGGCGTCAGCGGCACCGCATCGGCCTGCCGGCGTTGCGAGATCGCCTCGACGGCCGCCATGTCGCCACTGCCGATGGCGACGAGGAAATGGTTGCCGTTCTCGCGCAGCAGCTTCTGCACGCCCTTGATCGTATAACCCTGGTCGTAGAGCATGTGGCGGATGCCCTTGATCAGTTCGACATCCTGCGGCCGGTAGTAGCGGCGGCCGCCGCCGCGCTTCATCGGCTTGATCTGGTTGAAACGCGTTTCCCAGAAACGCAGCACATGCTGCGGCAGGTCGAGATCTTCTGCGACCTCACTGATGGTGCGGAAAGCATCGGGGCTCTTGTCCATGGGCGAAATCCTCACGCTGGAGCATGATCCCGAAAAGTGGGAATCGGTTTTCGGCCAAGATCACGCTCAACAAAGAGTCATTCCGATCCGGCTTGTTCTGCCGAATCGGGCCTTATATCAGCGGTTTATGAAACAATATTCAAGCCCGGCATCAAAGGTACCAACCGTTTTCAACCGGGCTTTTGAAGCGCAGGCGCTATTTGCTGCCCTTGGCCTTGCTGTTCTGGTGGGCGCGCAGGATACGGTTCTTCAGCACATTCGACGATTTGAAGGTCATCACGCGGCGCGGCAGGATCGGCACTTCCTCGCCGGTTTTCGGATTGCGCCCGATGCGCTCGTTCTTGGAGCGGACATGGAACGTCGCGAACGACGACAATTTCACCGTCTCACCGCGAACGATCGCTTCGCAAATCTCGTCCAGAACCGCTTCGACGAGCTCGGCTGATTCAGTGCGCGACAAGCCCACCTTGCGATAAACGGCTTCAGCAAGATCGGCGCGCGTAAGTGTCTTTCCCCCCATGCGAACCGTCCCCATCAGCTCAAAAACATAACTCTATACAAGCAAAGATAGAGCCTAAGTAATTGATCCGGCAAGGTCAAGGACCGAACCTGTCAGTTCGGCACTTACCAGCGAACCAAAACCGCGCCCCAGGTGAAGCCCCCGCCCATCGCCTCGATCAGCACCAGATCACCCTTCTTGATACGGCCGTCGGCGACCGCCACCGACAGAGCCAGCGGCACGGAAGCAGCCGAGGTGTTGCCGTGCAAATTAACCGTAACCACCACCTTTTGCTCTGCTATCCCGAGCTTTTTGGCTGAAGCGTCGATAATCCGCTTATTGGCCTGATGCGGCACGAACCAGTCGAGATCCTCAGCGGTGATGCCGGCAGCTGAGAACGTCGCCTCGATGACATCGGTGATCATGCCGACGGCGTGCTTGAACACTTCGCGGCCTTCCATCCTGAGATGCCCCACCGTTCCGGTGGTCGACGGTCCACCATCGACGAACAGCTTGTCCTTGTGGGCGCCGTCGGAGCGCAGGCTGGCCGCCAGCACGCCGTGGTCGGCAATGCTGCCCGCTCCCTCTCCTGCTTCCAGCACCATCGCGCCGGCGCCGTCGCCAAACAGCACGCAGGTCGAGCGGTCGCTCCAGTCGAGGATGCGCGAGAAGGTTTCCGAGCCGATCACCAGCACGCGTTTGGCCAGACCGCCGCGGATATAGAGGTCGGCGGTCGTCACGGCATAGACGAAGCCCGAGCACACCGCCTGCATGTCGAAGGCGAAGCCATGATGCATGCCGAGCCGGTTCTGGATGTCGACGGCGGTCGCCGGAAAGGTGTTGTTGGGAGTCGAGGTCGCCAGCACGATCAGGTCGATATCAGCCGGCGTCAGGCCAGCATTGTCGAGGGCTGCGCGCGCCGCCGCCTCGCCGAGCGAAGCCGTCGTCTCATCGTCGGCCGCGATATGGCGCTGGCGAATGCCGGTGCGCTGGGCGATCCATTCATCCGACGTCTCGACCATGCCTTCGAAATCGGCATTCTTCATGATGCGGCGGGGCAGCGCGGCGCCTGTGCCGCGCACGACTGATCTGATCAAGGCTCTTTCCTATTCCTCTGCGTCGGCAACGACGTCGGATTTCCGAGTTGTCTGGGCATGCGGATTGCGCGCATGGAACAGGTCGAGATCGGCTTCGATGCGATCGAGCAGATTGTTGCGTACCATGTCGTAGCCAAGCTCGATCGCCGCCGCGAAGCCGTCCGAATCGGCCCCGCCATGGCTTTTCACCACGATGCCATTCAGACCCAGGAAAACGCCGCCATTGGAGCGGCCGACATCCATCTTTTCGCGCAGGCGATCGAAGGCGCCCTTGGCGAATACATAGCCGATCCTGGCCATCAGCGTCCGGTCCATCGCGGCGCGCAGGTAACCGGCGATCTGTCGTACCGTGCCTTCCGCCGTCTTCAGCGCGATGTTGCCGGCGAATCCTTCGGTGACGACCACGTCGACCGTGCCCTTGCCGATGTCGTCGCCCTCGACGAAACCATGGTAGTTCATCGAGGCCATGTTGGCCTCGCGCAACATGCGGCCTGCTTCCTTGACCTCTTCCTGGCCCTTGATCTCCTCGACGCCAACGTTGAGCAGACCGATGCTCGGCCGTTCGATGCCGAAAACCGAGCGCGCCATGCCGGTGCCCAGAATGGCGAAATCAACCAGTTGATGCGCATCCGCGCCGATGGTGGCGCCGACGTCCAGCACCACGCTTTCGCCGCGCAGTGTCGGCCAGAGCGCCGCGATCGCCGGACGGTCGATGGTCGCCATAGTGCGAAGACAGAACCTCGACATCGCCATCAGCGCGCCGGTGTTGCCGGCCGAGATGCAGGCGTCGGCAGTACCTGCCTTGACCGCCTCGACCGCTTTCCACATCGACGACTTCCAGCGGCCATGGCGCAGCGCCTGGCTCGGCTTGTCGTCCATCCTGACTGCTATCTCACAGTGAATGAACTCGCACACTTCCGCCAGCTTGGGGAGTTTTGCGAGTTCGGGGCGCACCGCCTCCTCGCGACCATAGATGACGAAGCGGATGTCGGGACGCCGGGTCGCGACCGTCATGAGCGCCGGGATGACCACGCTTGGTCCGTGATCGCCACCCATGGCATCGATGGAAATCCTGATCACGCGGTGTTCATCTCACAGTTTGCTTGAGCGAGCGCCTGGCGCTGGCAACGGTTTTGGGGCTCGCGAAGGTTCGGCGAAAATAGCGTTTTTGGGCTGCCGCACAACCGGCTTTCTCTGATTGGGTCGGGTTTTCAGGATTTTCCCAGCAGGGAACGCAGCTTTTGCTGGAATTCGCTTTCCGCAGTCCCGGCATCGTCGGCAGCCTCCACTGAAACGCCTTGCTTGCGCGGATAGGGATCGATCGCCAACCCAAAGAACTGTTCGGCGAGCGCCCCGACATCGATCGTATTGCCGGAAAATGTTTCCGGGCTGTCCGGCCCTTCGGCATCGAGCATTATCTCGCCGCCGCCCTCGAAACCCTGCCGCCCGAGCTTGGACTGCTCCGGCAGGAACAGTCCGTCGACCGCCTCGTCGATATGCGCCTCGACCGGGTCGAGGGTGACGATGCAGGCCTGGGTGATATCGGCCTCGACGCGGCCGCTGACCTTGACGCCGTTGCGCTTCCATGGCGTCACCAGCAGTTCGGCACGGTAGTTCTCGACCGAGAGCAAATCGTGCTCGCCCGCCAGCGCGGCGCGCTGCGCGGCGTCGGCCTCGATCACCACCGGCAGTCCCTTTTGCGGCAGCCGAGCGACATTGGCCACGAAGGACACGGGGCTCTGGGAATCGGCGCGTTTCATCTTTTCCTTAGATAGTCTTGGGGACGGGGAATGCCACCGTGCCGGAAACAATCGATTTTGTCGGCTGTTCCGCGAGTCGCCTGGAGACATCGGCGAGGTAGCCGGCCAGATGCGTTGCTTGTGGCCAGGTGCCGGCATCTGGCCTGACATTGCGGGCAAGGGCGGCGATGAGTGCATCATGGTCGTCTCGTTCCAGCGCATCGTCATAGGCGGCGGTCCGGCCATAGAACATCTTCGCCAGTTTCTTCATGCGCTTCGGCACGCCGACGTCGCCGATGCCCAGTTCCCGCAGCGAATGCTCGACATCCATGAAGAATTCGTCGATCAGCACCTGCGCGACCTCCCCGGCAACACCGCCCTCGCCGCGCAGCCGGTGCTGAAACAGGAACATGTGCAGCGACAGCATCTCGAAGCGGCCAAGCGGCGTGTCCGGTACATTCCAGTCGGAATAAAACACGGTTTGCCGCGCCGCTGCCACGATTTGTGCGTAAAGCGCCTCGGTGATAGCGCGGTTGGCGTGACGTTCGCGACCAAAAAGGCGCTGGAACATTGAGGGTGGTCTCCCGGGGACCGTTTGTTGAATTGGCCTTGTTGCATCGACGAGCAAGCTGGTTTACCGGTTTTGCGGCCCAGCGCAAGTTGCGGCCAGCTAATGGAGTTGTAGTTGCGCGCGCTGAAATTCAAGTCGACTTTTCTGTCCAGGTCCGCTTTGTCCAGGTCCACGGGCGCGGTCTCGCTGCTGGTGATTGCTTCGGCGCTGTCCGCTTGCAACTCGTCGAAGATGATCGGTGATCTCAATCCGAGCGAGACGCTGACGCAAGGCTACGTCATCGACCAGCAGGCGATTGACCTGGTGCCGGTCGGCTCAAGCCGGGAACAGGTGCTTCTGGCGCTCGGCACCCCGTCGACGAAGGCGACTTTCGACAACGAGGCCTTCTACTACATCTCACAGACGCGCAAGCGTTACGTCGCCTTCGACAAGCCAAGGCTGGTCGACCAGAAGGTGCTGGCCGTCTATTTCGGCGAGGACGGGCGCGTTACCCAGATCGCCAATTACGGCTTGAAGGACGGCAAGGTGTTCGACTTCATCTCGCGGACCACGCCGACCGGCGGCAAGGACCAGAACTTCCTCAGCCAGATCATCAACGGCGCCAGCAAGCTGGCGCCCGGCCTCCCAGGTGGTGGCGGCAGCTCGCTCAGCGGCACCTGATCCATCCCGACAGAATCGGCTTCTCATCCTTTCCCTTTGCTTCCCTGGAAGCAGACCGAAAACCCGCGAGAGCGATCCTGCGGGTTTTTGTTTTGAGACAGCAGCTATTGTCGCAAGCTGCGGGCCCAAGACGACTTGAACGCGTCGACCCGTCACGGGCGTCAATGCCCTATGCTGGACGTCCAAAACGGAAGAACCCGCGGGATCGCTCCCGCGGGTTCGGTTCTGGATTTCGGGCCCGGAAGGGCCGAGCGGCCTCAGCCGTGCGCGAGCACGGCCAGCAGCAGCAGGGCGACGATGTTGGTGATCTTGATCGCCGGGTTGACTGCCGGGCCGGCGGTGTCCTTGTAGGGATCGCCGACCGTGTCGCCGGTCACCGAAGCCTTGTGCGCCTCGGAACCTTTGAGGTGCTTGACGCCGTTCTTGTCGGTGAAGCCATCCTCGAACGATTTTTTCGCGTTGTCCCAGGCGCCGCCACCAGAGGTCATCGAGATGGCGACGAACAGGCCGTTGACGATGACGCCGAGCAGCGAAGCGCCAAGCGCTGCAAAGGCGGACGCCTTCGAGCCCGAGATCAGCAGCACGCCGAAATACACGACCAGCGGCGCCAGCACCGGCAGCAGCGAGGGAATGATCATTTCCCGGATCGCCGCCTTGGTCAGAAGGTCGACCGCACGCGCATAGTTCGGCTTCGACGTGCCGGCCATGATGCCCGGATCCTCGCGGAACTGCTTGCGCACCTCCTCGACGATGGCGCCCGCCGCACGGCCGACAGCCGTCATGGCGATGCCGCCGAACAGATACGGGATCAGACCGCCGAAGATCAGACCGGCGACGACGTAAGGGTTGGAGAGGTCGAAAGAAACTTCGCCCATGCCCTGGAAGTAAGGATATTTGTCGCTATTGGCGGCAAAGAACTTCAGGTCGTTGGAGTAGGCCGCAAACAGCACCAGCGCGCCGAGACCGGCTGAACCGATGGCGTAACCTTTGGTCACCGCCTTGGTGGTGTTGCCGACCGCGTCGAGCGCATCGGTGGATTGGCGCACTTCCTTGGGCAAGCCGGCCATTTCGGCAATGCCGCCGGCATTGTCGGTGACCGGGCCGAAGGCGTCGAGCGCAACGATCATGCCGGCAAGGCCGAGCATCGTTGTGACTGCGATCGCCGTGCCGTAGAGGCCGGCGAGCTGGTAGGTCGAAATGATGCCGCCGACGATGACGATTGCCGGAAGTGCCGTCGATTCCAGCGAGACCGCAAGACCCTGGATGACGTTGGTGCCGTGACCGGTGACCGAAGCCTGGGCGATGGAGTTCACCGGGCGCTTGTCGGTGCCGGTGTAGTATTCGGTGATCACCACGATGAGGCCGGTCACCGCGAGACCGACCAGGCCGCAGATGAACAGGTTCGTGCCGGTGATGGTCATGCCGGCGACTGTGCCGATCTCGCCCCAGCCCAGCGTTGCCGAGGTGGCGATGCCGAGGCCGACGATCGACAGCAGGCCGGTGACGATCAGGCCCTTATAGAGCGCGCCCATGATCGAGCCGTTGGAGCCGAGCTTGACGAAGAAAGTGCCGACAATGGAGGTCAGGATGCAGGCACCGCAGATGGCCAGCGGATAGAGCATCGTGGCACTGAGAACGGCGGTGCCGCCGAAGAAGATGGCGGCGAGGACCATGGTGGCAACCACGGTCACCGCATAGGTCTCGAACAGGTCGGCGGCCATGCCGGCGCAGTCGCCGACATTGTCACCGACATTGTCGGCGATGGTGGCCGGATTGCGCGGATCGTCTTCGGGAATGCCGGCTTCGACCTTGCCGACCAGATCGCCGCCGACGTCAGCGCCCTTGGTGAAGATGCCGCCGCCGAGACGGGCGAAGATCGAGATCAGCGAAGCGCCGAAGCCGAGCGAAACCAGCGAGTCGATGACGACACGGTCGTTGGGCTGGAGGCCCATGAATTGGGTGAGGATCAGGTAGTAGATCGAGACGCCGAGCAGGGCCAGGCCAGCGACAAGCATGCCGGTGATGGCGCCCGACTTGAAGGCGATCTCGAGGCCGGCAGCGAGGCTGTTGGAAGCCGCCTGCGCGGTGCGGACATTGGCGCGCACCGAGACGTGCATGCCGATGAAGCCGGCAGCGCCCGACAGAACGGCGCCGATCAGGAAGCCGATGGCGGCGGTGATCGAAAGCAGCCACCAGGCGAGCAGCAGGACCACGACGCCGACGATGGCGATGGTGGTGTACTGGCGCGCCAGATAGGCCTGCGCGCCTTCGCGGATGGCCGCGGAAATTTCCTGCATGCGTGCATTGCCCTGATCGGCCGCGAGGACCGAACGTGTCGCCCAGATGGCGTAAAGGACTGAAAGCAGACCGCAGGCGATGACAGCCGAAATTATGGTCATTGCCGGATTTTCCTCGCTTGATGACCCAAAAGAACCCCTCCCTGGGCCGTTGAGACGGGGAGCGGATTCCGCGCGCGGAATCCGCTCCCTTCGTACCGGCTTATGCGAAACAGGGTTGCGAACGTCAAGATATTGTTCGGTTTTTGCCCGGCTTTCGCCCAAAAGCCACGGCTTTCGCCCAAAAGCAATGGGCGGCATCACGCTCGCCAGCGCCGCCGTCCCATAAGATCGATTGAAATCGGCTGGCGGTCGTCAGCCTTTGCACCGACCGCCGTCCGGCTGGACGACTAAGATCAGCAGACGGGCACCCACGGTCGAGGTGACGCTCGATCACCCGGCGCGAACCTGATCAGGCGTAGCAAGAAAGTTGCGATAGACGGCGCTCGTCCTGCTTTGCAAACACTGACGGGGTAGCCTATCTTCAAGGTCGAACTGGAGTTGACTCATGAAGTTCAAGGCGATCATTCACGAAGCCGAAGAAGGTGGCTACTGGGCCGAAGTGCCGGCAATTCCCGGCTGCGCGACCCAGGGTGAAACCTTGGACGAACTTGTCGAGAACTTGCGTGAAGCGATCGAAGGCTGCCTCTCGGTAGAGCCGCTATCTTTCACCTCAGAACCCGGCCGGGTCATGGAAATCGCTGTTTGAAGTCTGTTTCCGGCAAGGAGCTTGCACGCGCCATCGAGCGGCAAGGCTGGAAACTCTTGCGTGTCGCCGGCAGTCATCACATCTACGGCAAGGAAGGCAGCATCGTGCGTCTTTCAATTCCGATTCACGGCAACAGCCCGCTCAAAACAGGGCTCTTGCGACATCTCTTGGCGCTGGCCGAGATGAGCCAACGCGACATCTGAGTTTGGCGACTACGCCGTCTCCCGCCCCATGCGGCGCGCGGTGTAGCGCTCGATCGCCGACAGCCCGTCATAGATCAGCACGGCAAGGGCGGCAACGATCAGGCCGCCCTGCAGGACGAAGGCGAGGTTGTTCGACAACAGACCGGCGATGATCACCTCGCCCAGCGTCCTGGCCGCCACGGTCGAGCCGATCGTCGCGGTGGCGAGGCTGATGACCACTGACAGCCGGATACCGCCGAGAATGATCGGCGCGCTGAGCGGCAGCTCGACCCTAACCAGCCTTTGCCAGCCGGTCATGCCGGCGCCGCGCGCCGCCTCGACCACGTTTGCCGGCAGCGTCGTCAGTCCGGTCAGCGCGTTCTCGAAGATCGGCAGCAGGCCGTAGAGAAACAGCGCGATCAGCGTCGGCTTCTCGCCGAAGCCGACCGCCGGCACGGCAAGCGCCAGCACGGCCACCGGCGGAAATGTCTGGCCGATATTGACCAGGCTGCGCGACAGCGGCAGGAATTCGACGCCGGCCTGCCTGGTGACCAGGATGGCAAGCGCCACGGCAACGATGGTCGCCGCCACCGTCGCGATCAGCACGGTCCTCAGATGCAGGAGCGTCAAGGTCAAAAGGCTGCCCTGATTGTAGATCGCCGGCGCGTTGTTCTCGGTCAGCGGCTTCAGCAGCGGCTCGAACCAGCCGGGATTGGTCACGAAAGCAATGAGCAACACCACCAGGACAAGCCTGAGCAGCGACGGAAGCCAGGCTTTTACACCGGCATTCTTCATGCCGGCCTCGCGGCGCGTTTCACCAGCCCGTCCACCGTCACGCGGCCGAGCGGCTTGCCGTCGGCACCTTTCACTGGCAGCGCCGGGCGTCCTGACCAGAGGAGTTCGGCCAGCGCATCGCGCTGGCTGGCGTCGTCGGGGATAGCCTCGCCTTCGGCGGTGCCCTTCTCGACCGCGTCGCGGACGCGGCCAAGCGACAGCAGCCTGAACGGTTTTTCGCTGGCGCCGACCAGGGTCTCGACGAAAGCGCTGGCCGGCTTCGCCAGGATCTCGGCGGGCTTGGCATATTGCACCAGCTTGCCGGCATCCATCACCGCGATCTTGTCGCCCATATGCACCGCCTCCTCCATGTCATGGGTGACGAGGATGATGGTGGTGCCAAAGCGCTTCTGGATCGCCAGGAGATCCTCCTGCGCCTTGTTGCGGATGATCGGGTCGAGGGCGCCGAACGGCTCGTCCATCAACAGCACGTTCGGCTCCGCGGCAAGCGCGCGGGCGACGCCGACGCGCTGCTGCTGGCCGCCGGAGAGTTCGTGCGGATAGCGTGGCCCGAACGCTTGGGGATCGAGTTGGTAGAGCGTCATCAACTCGTCGACACGACTCTTGATGCGGGCCGCGTCCCAGCCGAGCAGCACCGGCACGGTGGCGATATTCTGCGCCACCGTGCGATGCGGAAACAGCCCATGGCCCTGGATGGCGTAGCCGATGCTGCGGCGCAGCTGGTAGCCGGGCAGCGAGCGGTTGTCGGCGCCGTCGAGCCTGATCACGCCCGCGGTCGGCTCGATCAGCCGGTTGATCATGCGAAGCAGCGTCGTCTTGCCAGAGCCTGAGGTGCCGACAATGACGGCGATGGTGCGCGGCTCGATCACCATCGACACGTCGTCAACTACCGCTGTGGCGTCGTAGCGCTTGGTAATGCCTTCGATCTCGATCATGCCGGTTGCGCCTCGCGTCTCCTGGTGGAGGTCATTTCGATCACCGCGTCGAGGATGATCGCGGCGGCAAAGGCCATAGCCACCGTCGGCACGGCGCCGAGCAGCACCAGGTCCATCGCCGTCTGGCCAACGCCCTGGAACACGAACACGCCGAAGCCGCCGCCGCCGATCAGCGCGGCAATGGTGGCAAGGCCGATGTTCTGGACCAGCACGATGCGGATGCCGGTGAGGATCACCGGGAAGGCCAGCGGAAATTCGACGCCGAACAGGCGCTGGCGATCGGTCATGCCCATGCCGCGTGCGGCGTCGTTGGCGGCGCGCGGCACGCCAGCAAGACCGACCACGGTGTTGGCCACCACCGGCAGCAGCGAATACAGGAACAGGGCGACGAAAGCGGGCGCGGTGCCGATGCCGCGAATGCCGAGGGAGGCTGCGCCGGGCACATGCGTTGCGACCCAGCCGAGCGGCGCGATCAAAAGGCCGAACAGCGCGATCGAGGGAATGGTCTGGATGATGTTCAGCACGTTGAGCACGCCGGCCCGCAATTTTTCGATGCGGTGGCAGAGGATGCCGAGCGGCAGGCCTGATATCACTGCTGCCGCCAGCGAGCCCAGCGCCAGCGTCACATGCTTGGAGCCTTCCGCCCAGAAACTGTCGGCACGGTTGGCATATTCCTTCAGGATCGACAGACTGTTCCAGCTTCCCGAGACCAGCAGCAGGCCGATGGCCAGAGCTGCGACGACGAGCACGCCGATCCGCCCCCATGGCGACAGGTTCAATCTCGTCAGCACATCGGCGAGCAAAAGCGTAAAGGCGAAGATGAGCAGCCAGAAACCGGAGGCCGGCGAGATGCGGGCAAAGGTGTTGCCCTCAGGCGTCAGGAAGCTGCCGGCGATACCGATCAGCAGCGCCAGTGCTGCAAGCGCGACCACACTGGCGGCCAGGCGCAGGATCAGCGGCGTCTTCAACAGCGCGATGAGCGCCGCGGCGACGACGATCGCCAGCAGCAGCGGGCCTGCCGCCGCAGGCAGAGCCTCGAGGATCGAGCGTGCCTCGCCGGGTACGATGCGGTTTGCGCGAAAAGTGGCGAACGGCGCCGCGAAGGCGGCATAGGCAGCGATCGCGGCGATGACCACGCCGAGCTTGTCGAACCGGACGGTCATGACGCACGCCTGTGCGAAACGACGTACGCTGGGGGAGATGCGGCTACGGGATTGAGACCTTGGCGCGCGGCGCCCCCCTCTGGCCTGCCGGCCATCTCCCCCTCAAGGCGGGAGATTGGCAGCGTCAGCGCCGGTACACACCTTGCACCGCTGAAAGGTGGCGAAAGCCGTCGGGACATCCGATCTCCCCCCTTGAGGGGGAGATGGCCGGCAGGCCGGAGGGGGGCGCCGCGCACCGATGTCACGATTTCAGGAACGGCCTACTTCAAAAACCCGTTCTGCTTCAAAAAGTCTTCGGCGACGCCCTTGACCGGCTCGCCGCCGACCTGCACGCGGCCGTTCAACTCCTGCAGGGTGACGAGGTCGAGCTTGGCGAAGACCGGCTTCAGCAGCGTCTCGATTTCGGGATGCTCCTTCAGCACCGCCTCGCGGATGATCGGCGCCGGCTGGTAGACCGGCTGTACGCCCTTGTCGTCTTCGAGCACGACCAGACCGGACGGCGCGATGCCGCCATCGGTGCCGTAGACCATGGCGGCGTTAGCGCCGTTGGTCTGGTTCGCCGCAGCAGCGATGGTCGCTGCCGTGTCGCCGCCGGACAGCGTGATCAGCTGGTCCGGCTTAAGCGTGAAGCCATAGGTGGTCTGGAAAGCCGGCAGGGCGGCAGCCGAATTGACGAATTCGGCCGAGGCCGCCAGCACCACCTGGCCGCCGCCGGAGACATATTTGCCGAAGTCGGACAACCTCGCCAGCTTGTTGGTCTCGGCGACGTCCTTGCGCAGCGCAATCGCCCAGGTGTTATTGGCCGGCGACGGCGATAGCCAGACGATCTTGTTGGCGTCGTAGTCGAGCTTCTTGGCCATTTCATAGCCCTTGGCGGCGTCCTTCCACACGGGATCGTCGGCCTTTTCGAAGAAGAAGGCGGCATTGCCGGTGTATTCCGGGTAGATGTCGATCTCGCCGGCGGTGATCGCCTTGCGCACCACAGGAGTGCCGCCGAGCTGGATGCGATCGGTGGTCTGGATGTTGTTGGCGTTCAGCACCAGCTGGATGATGTTGCCGAGCACGCCGCCTTCGGTGTCGATCTTCGACGACACGACCACCTGAGCGCTCGCCGAGGCTGCGGTGATGCCGAGCGCCAGAGCCGCGCCGGCCAGAACCTTGACTGAAAACATTTCACAAATCCCTTGCTGAGAACCGGATTACGGCTGCCGCATATGAGCATGGCTTCAATGCCCCGTCGGGGCACACGGTTTCATAAGAAGGGGGATGGGGGCAATAATTTTGTTCGGATGCGGGTGAATCCGCTGCTGTCTGATCCCGACAGCGTCATGTCACTACAGCGCCGCGCGTCCGCTCGGACGCACAAACGACGCTTTAGCACTTTTGATTTTGCGCATGATCCTTTCCGAGCCTTCGGTTCGGGATCATGCGCTGGTCGGCCGCGCACTCGTCATTTTTAATACGCCCAGAGCCACGAAGCACAGCACCGCCACCGGGAAGATGATCCAGTTCAGCATCTCCCAACCCCAGGCATTGTAGACCGCGCCCGACATCAGCGAGGCGAAGGCGACGGAGCCGAATAGGACAAAGTCGTGAAAACCCTGGACCTTGCCCTTTTCGGATGGCCGGTAGCTGTCGGCGACCATGGCGGTGGCGCCGATGAAGCCGAAATTCCAGCCAAGGCCGAGCAGGATCAGCGCCGTCCAGAACTGCCACAGCGCCAGGCCCGACAGCGCCACCACGGCGCAGCCGATCAGCAGCACAAGTCCGGTTGCGACAATCCGTTCAGCGCCGAAGCGATAGATCAGCGAGCCGGTGAAGAAGCTCGGCGCGAACATCGCCATGACATGCCAGGAAATGCCGAGCGTGGCGTCGTCCGTCGACAGGCCGCAGCCGACCATGGCGAGCGGTGCGCCGGTCATAACGAAGCTCATCAGCGCATAGCTGCCGACGGCACAAAACAGCGCTGCCACGAAGCGCGGCCTAGTCACGATCTCCGCGAGCGGCCGCGCGTCGCTGTCGGCGATTTCCGCTTTGCCCGTCGCCTTGGCAGGGATGCGCAGGAGCGACAGGATGGCGGCGCCGACCGCCGCCAGCACCAGGATGGACGCAAACGAGCCGGCAAACATCACCGGCGCAAACAATTCGCGAGTGAAGATGACGATTTGCGGCCCGAGTATAGCGGTGACGATGCCGCCGGCCAGGACGAAGGAGATGGCGCGCGCCTTGAATTCAGACGGCGCGTTGTCGGCGGCGGCGAAGCGGAATTGCTGGACGAAGGCACCGCCGATGCCGATCACCAGCAGGCCGAAGGCAAACAGCCAAAAGCTGGCCTGAAACAGCGCCAGCGTGGCAATCAGACCACCGAGCGCAGTGACGATCGTGCCGGTCATGAAGCCGTCGCGCTGGCCGAGCCGGCGGATGATGGCTGCTGCCGGCAGGGCGCCGAGCGCCACGCCGACGTTGAAGCCGGTGATCGGTGCGGTCGCCAGCGACTTGTCGGAGCCGAGCAGATAATGTCCGGCCAACCCACCCACGGAAATGGCTATCGGTGCGGCGGAACCGATGATCGCCTGCGAAGCGGCAAGGATGAGCGCCGTGCGGCGCGCTTCCCTGCCAGCCTCGGCGATAGCGACGGCCGTCATGAAGCGTCCTTGCCGCGGCCCTCGCCGCGCACCCGGCGCGACACGCGATCGAGCACCGCGTTGACCAGCTTCGGCTCGTCTTCTTCGTAAAACGCCTTGGCGATATCGACATATTCCGAAACGATGACAGCCACCGGTACGTCCTCTCGCTTCATCAGTTCGTAGACGCCGGCGCGCAATATGGCGCGCAGCGTCGAATCGAGCCTGGACAGCGGCCAGTCCTCGGTCAACGCCTGGCGGATGATCGGATCGATGGTCTTCTGGTTCTCGACGACGCCGGCGAGGATGGCGCGAAACCATTGTGCGTCGGCTTCGCGATAGAGCGCCCCGTCGACTTCCTTGCCGAGCCTGAACGCCTCGTATTCGGCGGTGATCTCGAAGACGCCGCTGCCGGCCACATCCATCTGGTAGAGCGCCTGCACGGCGGCCAGACGGGCAGCACCGCGCTTGTTGGCGTGGCGCACCGCGGGCTGGCCGGGTGATGCGGGATCGCTCACGATCGCTCCCCCAACTGTTGCTTGAGGGCAATCATGGTCAGCGCCGCACGCGCGGCAAAGCCGCCCTTGTCGCCTTCCGAACGCCTGGCCCGCGTCCACGCCTGCTCGTCATTTTCGGTGGTGAGGATGCCGTTGCCGATGCAGACCGCTTCCTGCACGGACAGGTCCATCAGGGCACGGCTGGATTCATTGGCGACGATATCGAAATGATAGGTGTCACCGCGCACGACGGTGCCGAGGGCGACAAAACCATCATAGCTCGGCCCGCCTTCGGCGGCGCCGTCGAGCGCGAAGGAAATCACCGCGGGAATTTCGAGTGAGCCCGGAACGGTAACGACATCGTATGTCGCGCCCGCTTCGTCGAGCGCGCTTGTCGCGCCTTCGAGCAGCGCGTCGGCAAGATCGTCATGGAAGCGTGCCTCGATTACAAGAAGGTGAGCCTTCTTCTTCGGGCGAATGAACGCTTTGCCGTGTTGGGATGTGCCAGCCATAGATGTCTCCGGGGATCGCCGGTGACTTAGGCCGAAGCGGCCGCGTTCGCAAGCTTTGTCAGAGGGTCGGACTGCGTCTAATTTCCAAGGGCGGCTCAAAGCCCCTCTTTCGCCGCCTCCATCAGGCGGGCAGCGTAGCGGGCCATGGTGTCGACCTCGAGGTTGACGCGGTCGCCGACGTCACGCTCAACCCAGGTGGTCACCGTCAGCGAGTGATGGATCAGCAGCACGTCGAAGCGGGTGCCTTCCACCTTGTTGACGGTGAGCGAGGTGCCATCGAGCGCGACGGAGCCCTTGGGTGCGATGAATTTGGCCAGGTCGCGCGGCGCTTCCAGCGTGAAGCGCACGGCGTCGCCCTCCTCCTTGCACGTCACGATCTCGGCCGTGCCGTCGACATGGCCTGAAACAATGTGGCCACCGAGTTCGTCGCCGATCTTCAGCGCCCGCTCCAGATTGATCCTGGTGCCAGATTTCCAGCCCATCGCCGTCGTCAGCCTGAGTGCCTCTTCCCAGGCCTCGACCTCGAACCAGCGCGCATTGGCACCGCTTTCCGGCAGCGCCGTCACCGTCAGGCAGACGCCGCCGCAGGAAATCGAAGCACCAATGGCGATCGTCTGCGGGTCATAGGCGGTGTCGATGCGCAAGCCGACGCCCTCTCTCAGCGGCTTCACGGCAGCGACGGTGCCAACATCGGTGACAATCCCGGTAAACATCAGACTCTGTCTTTCAGTTTGACCATGATCTTGTCCAAAAACCGGTTCCCACTTTTTGGGATCATGGTCTTATCCATTCCGCGTAACTGTCTTCGCCGAAACGCATGTCGCGCAATTTGCGAAATCCTGCAGGGATATGGTCGGCGTCGACGGGCGATGCAATGCCGCCCTTGCCTATCGGCTCCTGCCCCTGGAACAGCACGATGCGGTCGACCAGTCCTTCGGCGAGGAAGGCCTTGGCCACCTTGGCGCCGCCCTCGACCAGCACGCTGGCCATGCCGAGCGCCGCCAAATCCTCGAGCAGTTCCGGCAGCGCAATATCGCCTTCATACGTCTCGGTGCCGATGAACCGCACGCCGGCGCGTTCGAGCGCGGCCCGCCGGTGCGGGTCGGCTTCGGCGCAGGCGGCGACATAGAGCGGAACCCGGTCGACGCCGGCGACCAGTTTCGACGTTTCCGGCAGCCTGATCTGGCGGTCGAGCACGATGCGCGCCGGCGAACGGTTTTCCAGCCCCGGCAACCGCACTGTCAGCGCCGGATCGTCCTCCAGCGCCGTGCCGATGCCGATCAAAATGCCGTCGGCTTCGGCCCGCATCAGATAGACTTCGCGCCGGGCAATGTCGCCGGTGATCGAGACCTGTCCCTCGCCTTCCATGCCGATCTTGCCGTCGCTGGAAAGCGCAAGTTTCAGCATCACTTCCGGACGTTTTTTCAGAGATCGAATGAGATAGCCAGCCATCTGCTCGGCGGCTTCTGCCGCGAGCACCCTTTCGACAACCTCGACACCGGCGGCACGCAAGATCGCATAGCCGTTGCCGAACACGCGTGGATCGGGGTCGCTCACAGCCCCAACCACCCGCGTGACGCCGGCATTGAGCAGTGCATTGGCGCAAGGCGGCGTGCGGCCATGGTGGGCGCAGGGCTCCAGTGTGACATAGGCGGTGGCGCCGCGTGCGAGCTCGCCGGCCTCGGCCAGCGCCTCGGTCTCAGCATGCGGCCGGCCGCCGACAGCGGTGACACCGGTACCGACGATCATCGGCCCGGTGCCGTCGTCACGCACGATCAGCGTGCCGACCGAAGGGTTGGTCGCGGTCCGCCCGGCATTTTTCCGCGACAGCCTGAGTGCCGCCGCCATGAAGCGGCGATCAAGAACCTCTTGTTCGGCTTGGCTGGGCGTTGCCATGCTCAGCCGGCGTCCTCTTCCTTGAGCTCGTCACCTTTAAGCTCGCCCAGCACGTCGTGGAAATCCTTGGCCTCGCGGAAATTGCGATAGACCGAAGCGAACCGGACATAAGCGACGTCGTCGAGCGATTTCAGCGCCTCCATCACCAGGCGGCCGACCTCGCCTGAGGCGACCTCGGTCTCGCCCGAACTTTCGAGCTGGCGCACGATGCCAGTCACCGCGCGGTCGATGCGCTCGGGATCGACATTGCGCTTGCGCACCGCGATCTCGACCGAGCGCAGCAGCTTGTCACGGTCGAACGGCACCTTGCGCCCGGACTTCTTCACCACCACGAGGTCGCGCAACTGCACACGTTCGAAGGTGGTGAAGCGGCCGCCGCAATCGGGGCAGACACGCCGCCTGCGGATCGCTGCGCCATCTTCGGCGGGGCGCGAATCCTTCACCTGCGTATCTTCGGACTGGCAGTAGGGACAGCGCATGGACAGCCTTGTGTTCGCGATTCTCGTGGAGCGAAAGGCTTAGAGGTTTTTGCCGCGATGGCAAAGTATGGGAGATGGCCTCTCGCGCCTCAGAAATAGCGAGGTGCGAGAAAAATTGCCAGCATCATACCAGACGGCAACACCGGCCGATTACGGCGCGACGTCACCGGTCGGGAACCCACATGACACGCCGAGGCTGCGATAGGCCTTGGTGAAGCCGTCCATCGATACGGTCGCGACCGGAATGTCGGCGAAGCTGACATCGAGTGCGCTGGCGCGGCGCATGGCACGCAGCAGCGCCAGGCTGATCTCGGGCTTGTTGTTCAACATCCATTTTCCGCCGGCACCGGCCATGGTATCGACGGTGGCCTTGACCTTGCCGTTGCTGTCGCCGAACACCGCCGGAATATTCTCGCCGGTCGGCAAGTCCTTGTTCTTCATGGCGATGACAAGGGTCGGATAGCCAGAGGGCGGCAGTGCATCGCCGTTCGAGATCGCGAGCGTGAGAGTGCCGCTGGCACCGCTCGCGTCGAGAAAGGCGGTCGAGGCAACGCAGGTCTTACGCAGATCCTCGCCGGTATCGATCTCGTCCACAGTGGTGGACCACTTGCCGAAGGTTTCCGTCTTCGGTGTGGCTGGGGTGGGCGCAGATTGTGCCAAAGCGGACAGCGGCGAGGTGGTCAATGTGACCAACACGCCAAGCGCGGCAAAGCCAGCGACACGGAAAATCTGCATCATCGTCAAGGCTCCTGTCCGGACTCCGTCTCCACTGAAACGGTGCTTCTCATACGGCCGATAAGGGTGACCTTGCGTGAGCTCAACCGAGAAAGGGATAGAGCGGAAAACGATCGGTCAGCGCGGCCACCTTCGCCTTCACCGCTGCCTCGACGGCTGCATTGCCCTCGTCGGAATTCGCGGCCTTGAGCCCGTCCAGCACTTCGGCGATCAGCTTGCCGATCTCGCGGAACTCGGCCTGGCCGAAACCGCGCGTGGTGCCGGCCGGCGTGCCGAGCCGCACGCCCGAGGTGACGAACGGCTTTTCGGGATCGAAAGGGATCCCGTTCTTGTTGCAGGTGATGTTGGCGCGGCCAAGCGCTGCCTCGGCGCGTTTGCCGGTGGCGTTCTTGGGCCTGAGGTCGACCAGCATCAGATGGTTGTCGGTGCCGCCGGAGACGATGTCGAGACCGGTTTCCCGCAGACTGGAAGCCAGCGCCTTGGCATTGGCGGCAACACTCTCGGCATAGAGTTTGAAGCTCGGCTTCAGCGCTTCGCCGAAGGCCACAGCCTTGGCGGCGATGACATGCATCAGCGGCCCGCCCTGCAGGCCCGGAAACACGGCCGAGTTCATCTTCTTGGCGATGTCCTCGTCGTTGCACAGGATCATGCCGCCACGCGGGCCGCGCAGCGACTTGTGCGTGGTGGTGGTGACCACATGGGCATATGGCAGCGGCGACGGATGCACCCCACCGGCGACCAAGCCGGCGATGTGCGCCATGTCAACCATCAGATAGGCGCCGATCGAGTCGGCGATCTCGCGAAAGCGCTTCCAGTCCCAGACGCGCGAATAGGCGGTGCCGCCGGCCAGGATCAGCTTCGGCTTGGTCTCATGGGCGGTCTTCTCGATCGCATCCATGTCGAGCAGATGATCGTCCCTGCGCACGCCGTAGGAAACGACTTTGAACCATTTGCCGCTCATGTTGACCGGCGAACCGTGCGTCAGGTGGCCACCGGAATTGAGGTCGAGGCCCATGAAGGTGTCGCCGGGCTGCAGCAGCGCCAGGAACACCGCCTGGTTCATCTGGCTGCCGGAATTCGGCTGGACGTTGGCGAAGTTGCAGCCGAAGAGTTTTTTGGCGCGCTCGATAGCCAGTTCCTCGGCCACGTCGACAAACTGGCAGCCGCCATAGTAGCGCTTGCCCGGATAGCCCTCGGCGTATTTGTTGGTCATGATCGAGCCCTGCGCTTCCAGCACGGCGCGGGAGACGATGTTTTCCGATGCGATAAGCTCGATCTCGTGGCGCTGGCGGCCGAGTTCGTTGCGGATCGCGCCGAAAATCTCCGGATCGGCATCGGCAAGCGTGGTTTCGAAGAAGGATTCGAATTTGTTCGACACTGCCGCTGCTGTTGCCATGCTTGAGATCCTTGTCGTCCGGGGGGTCTGCCGCGCCATTAACACAGTTGCTTTCGCCCCGCCACGTTTGCAGCGCGAAATTTGCTGGCCGGATTGCGGCAACAAGCCGAAGAGCCCACCTATTCCTCGCCTGTCGACCCTTCAGCAAGGCCTCGCGACGCCACTAGGGCCAGCAGAGGACTTTCACCTCCAAGTCATTGACCGGCTACCACCCCGGCCGAACGGTGCTTGCGCACCACGCGCCATGCCATCAAAAAAGGCCGCCTCGATCGCGGCCTTTCATCAATTCAATAACCATCAGTCGCTTAGAGCGCGGAGGTGATCTGCAGCTCGTTGGCTCCGTCGAGCCCGTAGATGTCGTCGCGGAACTGCACGACGCCAGGCCCCGTCGACCAGGCCGAGATGTAGAGGAAATAGACCGGCACCGGATTGGTGACCTGCACCGGGATGTTCTCGCCGCTCTTGATCGCCGACTCGAAATACTGGCGGTTCCAGCCCGGCGTGTCGCGCAGGATCCAGGTGACGAGGTCGCGCACGTTCTGAACGCGCACGCAGCCCGAGGAATCGAACCGCATCATCTTGCCGAACAGGCTTTGCTGCGGCGTGTCGTGCATGTAGACGCCGTCCGGGCTCGGAAAATTGATCTTGACCGAGGCCATCGCATTGCCGGCGCCCGGATCCTGGCGAAAGCGGTATTTCTCCGCGTCGTCGGTCGACCAGTCGACGGTCAGCGGATCGACCTCGCTGCCGTCCGGTGCGAACAGGCGGATGTTGCTGTCTTTGAGGTAGTTGGGGTCCTTCCGCATCAGCGGAATGATGTCCTTGCGCACGATCGATACCGGCGCGTTCCAGTAGGGATTGACGATGATCTCGTTGATCTTGGAATCGACGATCGGGGTCTGGCGGTCGATCTTGCCGACAACGGCTGTGTGGCGGAGCACCACGCGGTCGTTCTCGACCGCCTCGATCTGGGCGCCCGGGATGTCGACCAGCACATAACGGTTGCCCAGCGTGCCGGCGCGTTCGTTCAGCCGCTGCAGATTGGTCTGCAACTGGCCAAGCCGGACCTGCGCCGAAACATTCATCGCCGCATAGGTATATTGGCCCAAGGTCCCGTCGGAAGGCAGGCCATGGCGCGCCTGGAAGCGCTTGACCGCCGCATCGACATAGGAATCGAAGGCCTCTGACAGGCCGGCGCTCTGCGCCAGGTCGCCCGAAATCATCAAGCGCCTGCGCAATGGCACCACGTCGGGGTCGACAACGCCGAGCTGCAATTTCTTGGTGTCCGGAACCCGCTCCCAGCCGCCCTGCGCAACGATATTCTGATACTGCGCTATCGCCTGCTCGGTGTACGCAACGGTCTGCAGGCTGACGATCGGCAGCGTCGAGGCCACCTTGCCGCCTTGGCTGGCGCGGGCATCGAACTGGTCGTTCCAGTTGCCGCGGCCCGAGGATTTCAGGATATCCGCGATCACATCCTGCGCGCTGGCGCCACCGGCAACCATCGTCGCGGCCAACGCGGAGGCTCCGGAAAGGAAGAAACGGCGACTGGTTCTCATGTACGCTCCAGACATTCCTGTAACAGTTTTTCACCGGGCGATGCCACCCGCACTCTAGGGTTGGCGTCCTTAACAATTAGCCAACCATGGCCCCTATCACTTCGATGTGAGAACGCGCCGAGCGCGACGCGCGTTCAGGGAGACGTTTGGCTCTCGCCCGGGACATCACCCGTATTCTCGCTTTCACCGGGAATATGGCGGCAACGTGACCCTGACCGCGATTTGGATCGGTTGGCGTGACGAAACGGAAAGACCGGTGCTTTTCGGCACCGGTTTTCGGGTCGCTCCCGACCGCGCTCCTATGGCGCGGTTCCCCTACATGCTACGGATATGCCTTACATGCGATAGGCGATGGTGTCGTTCCAGAAGCGGTCCAGCCGCTGCAGTGCGCGGTTCATCTGCTTGAATTCTTCCGTGTTGATGCCGCCGACCTGCTCGATCGAGCCGACGTGGCGCTCGTAGAGGCCGGCGACGACTTCCGCCACCTCACTGCCCTTCGGCGTCAGCGAGACCCGTACCGAACGGCGGTCGATGCGCGAGCGCTGGTGGTTGATGAAGCCGAGATCGACCAGCTTCTTCAGATTGTAGGAGACGTTCGAGCCGAGATAGTAGCCGCGCGAACGCAGTTCGCCGGCCGTCAGCTCCGAATTGCCGATGTTGAAGAGCAGCAGCGCCTGGATGGCGTTGATGTCGGAACGGCCGTTGCGGTCGAATTCGTCCTTGATCACGTCAAGCAGACGGCGGTGCAGGCGTTCCACCAGCTGCAGCGACTCCATGTAAAGCGAACGGATCGCTTCGCGGCGGTCATCGGATACGTTGGCGGTCTTCGCCGCCGGACGGGAATTGATCATTGTCTTTGCCTCTCGTTTGTCGCCTGGTGATTTTTTGTTTTTCACCTTGATCGCGACACTATCGAATACTCATAAAATTCGACTTAAACGCTAGGGCTAACAAGAGCTTACCGGTAACAGGTTTCGAAAGAGGCTTAACGAAGGGTCACCCGAACAAGGATGATTAACCTAAAGATTTAGCCAATGATTCCGGGCGGAAGCCATGGAAATTAGAGGGTCCTTTACGGGTAGACAGGAACGCGGCGCTATTCTTGTTGAGCATCGGTCCGATGTACTATTGCCGGGTCCGGCGCTTCTGCATCCAGATCACCACGCGAAAGACGATGTAGAGCAGCGCCACCGCCGCATGCGAGGCGAGGATCAGCGGCCGGTGGCCGAAGAGCTCGGGGAAACCGGCATACATGACGGTCTCGGTCGCCGCGCAGATAAACCAGATCACCGGCCCCCAGGAGGCCAGCATCCACAGGCCGGCGGCAGCGAAGGGGAAGAAGACGGCGAGCGTCACCGCCGCCACCTGCCAATGCACCGGCATCAAATCGAAGCGCCACAACGAGCCGGGGTAGAAGCCGATCAGCCGGACCCAGCACAAAATCCCAAACAACAGGCAGTAGCCCGATATGACGCGCTGGAACCAGGCAAAGATGATCTCTGTCGTCGAAGGCTGGAGCACGACGCGTCCTGACGTGACCTCGCTCACAGCTTGAGTTCCCGTTCGCCGAGCGGAGCAAAATAGGCATCGACGTCGGCAGCGCTGACGTCGTCGATGCCTGCCGGCCGCCATTGCGGCGTCGAGCCCTTGTCGATGATGGCGGCGCGGATGCCTTCGTAGAAATCGTGGCCCGCAAGCATGCGGTTGAGGATACGGAACTCCATCCGCATGCATTCGTCCATCGACAGCGTCAGCCCGGCGCTGATCTCGCGCCACGCGACATGCAGGCTGGTCGGCGAGCGGGTGCGGATCGTCGCCAGAGTCTTTGCCGCGAACGCATCTGCGGGTGCGGCGTGCTCCAGGCTGCCGATGACGTCACCCAGCGACGGTTGCGCGAAATGGCGGGCGATCGCTTCCAGTGTCGGGCTGTCCGTCTCGCGCTGGGCCGAGATGGAAAGGCCGCGCAACGCCGATTCCAGGTCGCCGGTCGCGACCAGCCGGTCGAGAAAACCGGCCTGGTCCTGCGCCTTGATCGTATGCGTCGCCAGGCCCGACCACAACGCATCGCCATACCGGATGCGGTTTCCCGTCAGGGCCAGATACATGCCGAAGCTGCCGCCAAGGTTCGGCAGGAGATGACTGGCGCCGACATCCGGGAAAAAGCCGATGCCGACTTCCGGCATGGCGAACTGGGCGTTCTCGGTCAGCACCCGCTGCGAGCCGTGGAACGATATGCCGACGCCGCCACCCATCACGATGCCGTCGATCAGCGCGACATAGGGTTTCCCAAACCGTCCGATGCGGGCGTTCAGCCGGTATTCGTCGGCGAAGAAATCGACTGGCGGCTTTCCCGCCCGGCCGGCCTCGTAGATGTGGAGGATGTCGCCGCCGGCCGAAAACGCCCTGCCCTCGGCCTTGACGACGACGACGTCGACGCCATCGTCGCGCTCCCAGGCGCGCAGAGCCTTACCGAGCGCGTTGACCATGCGATGGGTGACGGCATTGAGCGCCTGCGGCCGCGTCAGTGTGACAACGCCGGCCCTGCCCGATCGTTCGAAGCGGATCTCGTCGCCGCCGCCAAAATCCATCGCCTAAGAATCCCTCCCCCGCACCTCCGGACTGAAGTGCTAAAGCGTGGCGCATGGCTGCGTCAATGCCAAGGGCAATCCTGCCCGGCAACGGTCAGCCGGATTTGGTATACCGATATCCAGGTAATGCCAGCCTGGCACAATCGTGTCGCATTGGTCAGCGGCGGAGGCTCGTGGTAAAAGCCGGCCGATCCGGAGTTTTGGCTATGAACAAATTCACCCCAGCAAAGCCTGCCGGCGCGCGCAGCGTCGACGAGATCACCGGCAGCCGCCGTTTGCGCCGCATGCGCAAGGCCGACTGGTCGCGCCGCCTCGTCCAGGAGAACCGGCTGAGCGTCGACGACCTGATCTGGCCGATCTTCGTCGTCGATGGGAAGAATGTCCGCGAGCCGATCGCCGCCATGCCCGGCGTCTTCCGACTGTCGCTCGACCTTGCCGTCAAGGAGGCCGAGCGCGCGGCAAAACTCGGCATTCCGGCGATCGCCACCTTCCCGAATGTCGAGCTGGGCCTGCGCGACCAGACCGGCTCGCATATCCTCGATCCGGAAAACGTCATCAACCGCGCCACGCGCGCCATCAAGCACGCGGTGCCCGAGATCGGCATCATCACCGATGCGGCGCTCGATCCCTTCACCTCGCACGGCCACGACGGCATTTTGCGTGACGGCATCATCGTCAACGACCAGACCGTGGAGCAGGTCACGGCGGCTGCCGTCGTCCAGGCGGCCGCCGGCGCCGATATCATTGCGCCGTCCGACATGATGGACGGCCGCATCGGCGCCATCCGCGATGCGCTCGACGCCAATGGTTTCCAGGATGTGGCGATCATGTCCTATGCGACGAAATTCGCCTCCGCCTTCTACGGTCCCTATCGAGAGGCGGTCGGCACCGCCGGCCTGCTCAAGGGCGACAAGAAGACCTATTATCTCGACCACGCGAATTCCGACGAGGCGGTGCGCGAGGCCGAGCAGGACCTCGCCGAGGGCGCCGACATGCTGATGGTCAAGCCCGGCCTGCCCTATCTCGACATCATCCGCAGGCTGAAGGACGAATTCCGGATGCCGACCTTCGCCTATCAGGTGTCGGGCGAATATTCGATGATCAAGGCGGCCGCCGCCAATGGCTGGATCGACGGCGACAAGGCGATGCTGGAATCGCTGCTAGCCTTCAAGCGCGCCGGCTGCGACGGCATTCTTACCTATTTCGCGCCCGACGTGGCGGCGATGCTGAAGGGGTAGGCAATCGCATTGTTTTGGGATTTTGCTGCAATCCGCTAGAATGGATTCATGAGCAGAAATGAGGTCATCGAACGGTTGCAGAGAAACGCAGATGCCATCAAAGGCATGGGCGCGACTTCGCTTTATCTGTTCGGGTCGGCGGCGCGGGACGATGCACAGCCGGACATCGATCTTGATCTGTTCATCGACTATGATCCGGCGCGGCGCTTCTCTCTGATCGATCTGGTCGGCATCAAGCAATTTCTGGAAGAGCAGATGTCAACGGAAGTCGACATCACCACACGCGACAGTCTTCATCCTATGTTGAAGGCCGAGATCGAACAATCGGCCGTGCGCGTATTCTGATGGCAGTCCGCCGAATCGAGCCGATCCTAGCAAAGATCATAACGGCTTTGGATGGCATCGGCGCTGCCACCGCGGGCAAGACTCTTGATGATTTTCGTGACGACTGGCTGCTTCGTCATGGCGTTGAGCGCGGCATCGAGATTATTTCCGAAGCCACCCGGCACATTCCCGGACGATTTGATCGCTCTTGCTCCAGAAATTCCCTGGAAGCAGATTCGTGGAATAGGCAACATTTTGCGTCGCGAATACCACAAGACTTCCGACGCAATTGTCTGGACCGTAGTGACAGACAGTCTGCCGCCGCTGCGCATAGCTGTCGAGCGCATCCTTGAGGCATCGCGACGCAAGTAACTGCCGCTGCAACCACTCGTCTTGGCGGTGATCCTGATTCGGCTGGCCCAAACCAGCCGCCCATCGCTCGGCGCGATTCAAATACCGCTTGCAAAATGCAATCAGTCTAGCTAGGAACAAGACTGCTTGCACTTAACAGCTGGTTTAAGGAGGCAGTCATGTCCAAGCTGAGTGTCAACGCTTTCACCGTGTCAATCGACGGCTATGGCGCCGGTCCCGACCAGGATCTGAAAGAGCCGCTGGGCGTCGGCGGAGAAGCCTTGCACAACTGGATGTTCGGCACCCGAACCTTCCGCAACATGTCTGGCGAAGATCGAGGGACCACCGACACGGAAGACGGGTTCGTGGCGCGCAGCTTCGAAAATGTTGGGGCGTGGATAATGGGCCGGAACATGTTCGGGCCGATCCGCGGCGAGTGGCCGGACGAAAGCTGGAAAGGCTGGTGGGGAGACAATCCGCCCTACCATGTGCCGGTCTTCGTGCTCACCCATTATTCGCGGGATCCTATCGTGATGGAGGGCGGCACGACCTTCTATTTCGTGACCGACGGCATTCACTCGGCGCTGGAAAAGGCGAAAGCAGCGGCTGATGGCAAGGATGTACGGCTGGGCGGTGGCGTCGCCACGATCCGGCAATATCTCCAGGAAAAGCTCATCGACGACATGCATCTGGCGATATCGCCGATGCTGCTCGGCTCAGGCGAGAACCTTTTTGCCGGCATCGACATGCCTAGGCTCGGCTACCGGTGCAGCGAGCAGGTCGCGACGCCGAATGCCACGCACGTCATCATCAAGCGCGCGTAGTTCTTCGATAGCGGTCGTAACTCCGCACGCCGAGATCCTTCGCGCCCGCCTCTATCCTGCCGGACATCTCCCCCACACGGGGAGATCGGATGTCGCGCCGGCTTTCGCCAATCATCAGCGTTGCAAAAGTGGCGCCGTCGGCGACGCTGCCAATCTCCCCCCGCGTGGGGGAGATGTCCGGCAGGACAGAGGGGGCGCGAAGGAATGCCGCCCGTCCGGGCCTTTAGCAGTCCCAGATGATCAATACTTCTCCGGCACATACAGCTCGCGCGGCAGCACCTGGCGCTCGTATTCGGGATTGAAGACGCGGTCGGGTAGCGTGATCTCTTCGTGCGGCACTTCTTCATAAGGCATTTGCTTGAGGAGATGGTCGATGCAGTTCAGGCGTGCGCGCTTCTTGTCATTGCCTTCGACGATGAACCAGGGGGCTTCGGGAATGTTGGTGCGGGCGAAGGTCTCTTCCTTGGCCTTGGTGTACTGCTCCCAGCGCACGCGCGACTGCAAGTCCATCGGCGACAGCTTCCACTGCTTCATCGGATCATGGATGCGCATCTGGAAGCGCATCTGCTGCTCCTCGTCGGTGATGGAGAACCAGTATTTGACCAGCGTGACGCCGGAGCGGACGAGCATGCGCTCGAACTCCGGCACGTCGCGGAAGAACTCCTCGACCTGATCCGGCTCGGCGAAGCCCATCACCCGTTCGACGCCGGAGCGGTTGTACCAGGAGCGATCGAACAGCACGATCTCGCCGCCTGCCGGCAGATACGGGACGTAGCGCTGGAAATACCATTGCGACTTCTCGCGCTCGGTCGGCGCCGGCAGTGCTACGACGCGGCAGATGCGCGGATTGAGCCGCTGGGTGATGCGCTTGATGACCCCACCCTTGCCGGCCGAGTCGCGGCCCTCGAAAACCACCACCAGCTTCTTTTTGGTGTAAGCCACCCAGGACTGCAGCTTGATCAATTCGGATTGCAGGGTGATCAGGTCGCGAAAATACTGCATGCGATCCATCGAGGGCGGATGCGCGTTCTTGTAGATCTTGGCGATTTCCAGCGACAGCGCCGGTTCCGACATTTCCAGCTCGTAGTCTTCGTCGAGCGTGTCGGCGAGCTCCGCTTCCAGCCAATCCCTGGCAGGAGGATTCTGTTTTGCTTCGGTCATTCATGCTGCTCCGCGTGCACGCCCGTGTCGGCTGCTGTCAGGCGCCCTACCTCCCGGTCAGCCGAAGATGGAACCCTGAGCCGACTTGATATAGACCCGCAATGACGGTTTTATTGCAGCCGGCCTGCGTACCGTTCATCACTACAATCCGCGAGATGTGATTGCTCCGCTCCGGCGGCACGGGGCGACAAGCCGCGCGAATTGTCCTACTCAGGCAATTTCGGGCTAGCTTCGAGGCACCCCCTCTCTCAAACATAACCGCGAGGATCTGACATGGAATACCGCACACTCGGCCGTTCCGGGCTGAAGGTTTCGACGCTGACCATGGGCACCATGACCTTTGGCGGCGCCGGCGCATTTTCGGCGGTCGGCAAGACCGATCTCGACGAGGCACGCCGGATGATCGACCTCTGCATCGATTCCGGCATCAATCTCATCGACACTGCCAACGTCTATTCGAACGGGCTTTCGGAAGAGATCATCGGCGAAGCGCTCGGCGGCAAGCGCAAGGGCGATGTGCTGATCGCCTCCAAGGCGCGCATGCGGATCGGCAACGGCCCCAATGAGGAAGGCCTGTCGCGCTACCATCTGATCCGCGAGTGCGAGAAGAGCCTGAAGCGCCTCAGGACCGATGTCATCGACATCTATTTCCTGCACGAATGGGACGGCACGACGCCGCTCGAGGAGACCATCGCCGCGCTCGACACGCTCGTCAGCCAGGGCAAGGTCCGCTATGTCGGCTGTTCCAACTATTCCGGCTGGCAAGTGATGAAGGCGCTGGGGATCAGCGACCGCCAGCATCAGCCGCGCTTCGTCACCCAGCAGATCCACTACACGCTGGAAGCACGCGAAGCCGAATATGAACTGCTGCCGATCTCGGTCGACCAGGGGCTTGGCGTGCTGGTGTGGAGCCCGCTCGCCGGTGGACTGCTGTCCGGCAAATACCACCGCGACCAGGCCACCGCCCGCCAGCTCAGTGGCTGGAAGGAACCGCCGATCCGTGATGAGGACCGGCTGTGGCGGATCGTCGATGTGCTTGCCTTTATCGGCAAGAACCATAGCGTCTCGGCAGCGCAGGTGGCGCTTGCCTGGCTGCTCGGCCGGCCGGCCGTCAGCTCGCTGGTGATCGGCGGACGGACCGAAGCGCAGTTCAAGGACAATATCGCCGCTGCAAGCCTGTCACTGACCAGCGACGAACGAGCACGCCTGGACGCTGTGAGCCGGCCGCCCGTTCTGTATCCCTACTGGCACCAGCAGTTCACGGCAAAGGACCGGTTCGGTCCGGCCGATCTGGTTCTTGACCGGGGAGGTATCTGACAACGGGTCGGGATCAGGTCGAAGGCCGCCGCGGGCTTAGCCTGAGATAAAACGCCAGACCTCGGGATCAGGCTCGATCTGGCCGCTGAGCACGAAATATTTGTAGAGCACGAGCAAGCAGATCGCCTGCTCGGCCAGTTCATCGGCGAAATTGCCGCAATAGGCGTTGGCGGCGGCAACGATGCGCTCGGCCTCAGTCGGATGACGTTCGAGATATTGCACCCGCTCGGCGAGATCCGTGAAATCCGGTTCGAGCGGCACATAGTGGACGTTGGCTATGAGTTCGCTTTCGGCGAACCATGTCTCGTACGTCGGCGGCGGCATCAGGCACAGCGAATTCGAACTCATGATCCATTTTAGGTTGGTCGCCACATCGTTGCCTTCGAGCGAAATGATGTAGCGACAGCGCCGTTGCTGATCGATGCTCAGATAAGGCTTGCGATACTCTGGCGCTGCCGTCGGTTTGGGCGTGCCGACATCGCAAAAGGGCAGATCGCGCGCGGCCTCCAGAAGCAAGGTCCTTATCGGATTGTTGAGCTCGCCGCGCCACACCGCAACCGACAGCTTGTCCGCGAAGGCAACATCGTCGGCGGGCATGTGGAAGTGGCGGAATTTGTTGAGCTTGAACAGGGACCCCGTTCCTGTTGTCGCCGGCGATCGGCCGATCCTTGACGATCGCCGGCGTCGCAGGCACCTCGATGACGTCGCCGAATTCGAGGTCGATGCGCAAATCGGGATCGAAGTAGCGGGTAAATTCCTTCAGATCGTAGTAATACATGCTCCGGCCTCTCGGCAGCCGGCTGACCGGCACGGCTCCGGCGCTCGGCGCGAACGCATCCTGCAATCTATTGTAATAATTGAGTCGCGCGCGGACCGATCCGTCCGAAAGCCTGGCCTGATCGAGCAGCCCGGCGAGCCTGCGACGGAACAGTGCCTGCGGTGCGATATCGCGCACGGCGTTGCGCGCATAGTAGAATAACTTCTGTGCATTTCTTTGAAGGGTGGCCATCAGTCACTTGGTAAAAAAAAGTCGGCTTGTGATTTGCCCCCCGGCCCTCCTACACCATTGTGCCAGTCATCTTGCAAGCCACGGAACCGTGTTCAGCCGGCCTGCCGGCTGTGTATGGAGCCGATCGCCCTTTGTGGTGTTGTGTTTGTAGCCCAATGCTCCTAGGCAGGGCTAAGAACCTTTGGGATTGTGAAAGGAAGAGATATGGCGCGAGCACCGAATTACGGCCAGGAACGCAAGGAACGTGACCGGCAGAAGGCCGCCAAGAAGGCCGAAAAGCAGGCGGCCAAGGTGGCAGCCAAGGAACGTTCGAAACCGGAAGACGAGACCACGTCCGAGACCGAAACGGAAACGGCAGAGTAAAAACGCATCCGGCCCGCGAGGCGGATCGGATTTGGCCTAGGAATCCCGCTGCGTCTTCAGGCCGGCGCCTTGTCGCTGACGAACACGTTCACCTCGCGGGCGGCGGCGATGAAGGCGCGCCTTGCGGTCATCGCCGGTTTGTCGCCGGCCAGCGCATCATGGCAGGCTTGGAGCGCTTCGCGGTGCTTTGGACTGCGCTTGCCGGGCCAGCTGTTGAGGAGGTAATCGGAAGCCTCGCGGGCCGTACGCAAGAGCTGAGTGGTTCCCTCCGCGCCCGACTTGACGGTCACGGGTGTTTCAAATCGGTTGTTTTCCATCGCCGCTCTTACGCCATCGGCGCTCGCGAAGCGAGGGCGAAAGTGGTTGCCCTCCGCAATCACGCCGCGACGACGGCAAATCCTCTGGCACGCAGGCCGCGCCGATCGTTGTGCAATGACGTCACCAGCCGGTCGCGGCTGCCGACGATATGGACCGAAAGCCGGTGTGCCGCCGCATCGGCATCGCCGGCCCGCACCGCTGCCAGAATGGCACGGTGTTCGGCCCAGGCACGGCCGAGTGCCGCCTCGTCGCGCACCTCCAGCCAACGCGCCCGCGACAGGCGCGTCATGGCATCGCGGACCGCCCTGAACAGGAACTCGTTGCCGGACAGGCGTGCCAGCTCGATGTGAAAATCCATGCCGACGCGATGCCATTCCTCGCGCGGGGTGCCGGCGTCGCAGGAGTCCAGCATCGCCTCGATGACGTCGACGGCGCTCCTGTCCGCCAAGGCACAGGTCAGCTTGACTGCCGCGACCTCGACCGCCTCGCGGTAGACGGCGATCTGCTCGATCTCGGCGAGGTTGATCGGCGATACCGTCCAGCCGCGCCCGTCGCGGCAGACGAGGCCTTCCGTCTCGAGCCGCAGCAATGCTGCCCTGACCGGCGTGCGCGAAGCCCCGAAGCGGCTTTCGATCCAACGTTCCGTCAGCCGCTCGCCCGGACCGATCTCGAGGCCGAGGATCATCTCGCGAAGCCCAATTTCGACATTCTGCATCTGCGACATGGCGGTTCCGTTCTGGCCATTTTGTTTCGGCGATCGGGTCGCTGGCCAGCGTTTGCCGATTACGTTTGAGAGTGGCCGCATTGACAGCGGCCAGACTTGCGTCCATGACGAATACCAGCTTGGTATCCCAAAACGGTATCCACAGCAAGCCGCCGACAGACTTGCCCGACAGGACATGACATGCCGCAAGACGCCACCCCTGCCTCGCAAGGCACCCACAACATCCACTGGCGCCGCAATCTCGCCGTGTGTTTTGCCGGCTCGTTCAGCACGCTTGTCGCCATGACCCTGCTGTTGCCCTTCCTGCCGCTTTATGTCGAGCAGCTGGGCGCCGAGGGGCACGCGGCTGTTGTACAGTGGTCCGGCATCGCCTATGGCGCGACGTTCTTCGCCGCCGCGCTGGTGGCGCCGCTGTGGGGACGGCTGGGCGACCGCTACGGCCGCAAGCTGATGCTGGTGCGCGCCAGTTTCGGCATGGCCGTCTGCATGTCGCTGACCGGCATGGTGGAGACTGCCTGGCAATTGGTGCTGCTGCGCCTGCTGATCGGTTTCGCCGGCGGCTATTCCTCGGGTTCGACCATTTTGGTCGCCATGCAGACGCCGAACGACCGGTCAGGTTGGGCGCTCGGCGTGCTGTCGGCCGGCATCACCGCCGGCGCCCTCGTCGGCCCCCTGCTCGGCGGCGCGCTGCCGCCCTTGATCGGCATCCGCGCCACCTTCCTGCTCGCCGGCGGCGTCATTTTCCTGGCGTTCCTGGCAACGGCTTTTCTCATCAAGGAGAACCCTCGCCCGGTAGCCGACAAATCAGCACCAACTGAGAAGCCGAAAGGTGGCTGGTCGCAAATCTCGGACAAGCGCCCCGTCGTTGCCATGCTGGCGACCGGCACGCTGTTGAGCTTCGCCACCATGTCGATCGAGCCGATCATCACGGTCTACGTGCGGCAGCTCATCGAGGATCAAAGCCTGCTAACACTGACCTCCGGCGTCGTCATGTCGGCGGCAGCACTTGGCGCCATCCTGTCGGCCTCGCGCCTCGGCAAGCTTGCTGACCGCGTCGGCCACTGGAACGTCATCATTGGGGCGCTTGCCGTCTCGGCGCTGCTGCTGATCCCGCAGGCCTTCGTCACTCAGGGCTGGCAGCTCGTCGGCCTGCGTTTCCTGATGGGGCTGGCGCTTGGCGGCCTCTTGCCCTGCATCACCAGCGTCATCCGCCACAATGTTCCGGACGGCATCGGCGGCAATGTGCTGGGCTTGTCGATCTCGGCGCAATATGCCGGACAGGTCGCCGGGCCGCTGCTCGGCGGCTTCGTCGGTGGTCATTTCGGCATGCGCGCTGTATTTCTCGGCACGTCCGTGCTGATGGCGGGCGGAGCGGCGTATAACTGGCTGGTCCAGTCACGCCGCGCACGCGACATGCTGGTGCAGGCGGGCAAATCCTGACACGGTTTGCGGGCTATCACTACTTCACGGAGACCAGAGACATGAGCACGGCCGAGCACCCAGCAAGCGGCAGCGGCCGCACCCTCGTTTTCGTCGGCGGCCTGTGCGGCGCGGCCGGCGTGGCGCTGTCCGCCGCGGCGGCACATCTGGGCGGCGCTTTCGTCGGCACGGTTGCGTCCTTCCTGCTCATGCATGCGCCGGTCTTTCTTGCTATCGGGCTCATCGGCGCAAACCGGATCCTGCGAACCGCAAGCCTTATCGTTCTCGTCGGGCTTGTATTGTTCTGTAGCGATCTCCTCGCCCGAGACTTCCTCGGCTCGCGGCTTTTCCCGATGTCGGCGCCGATCGGCGGCACCTTGCTCATCGCCGGCTGGCTGGCGGTTGCAGCCTCGGCGCTGGCGCGCCCGCGCTCCTGAGACGGCATTCCCCGCACCAATCGGGGAGTCCGACACTCCCCACCTCAAAGTGCGGCGCTTGCAGGCAAAACGGCCGGGTTCAGCCAAACCACGGTCACTCAGACGATGGCCAATCTTGCCGGCGTTTCGGGCCGGACCGGCAGGTCGCGATTGCGTGCCGCCGGTTTGGTCCGGCGGCGCCGCTCCGGCCTATCGAGGGCCGGCGAGATGCCCCAGTAGTTGCGATAGATGTCTTCGAACAGATGATTGATCGGATGCATGGCTTGGCTCCTTTTTCAAATTTGAATCGATCCAATTGACTGGCCCGAAAATGCCGTGCCGATCAGCTCCGCTTGCGTTCCACAAGAAAACGCAGATCGCGGATCCACGGGCCGGCGTTGCCGCGACGTGTCCGGGTCACCGCGTTGGAGGTAATGCTCCAGTCATTGCGATAGATGTCTTCGAACAGATAGTTGACGGGGTGCATGGCTCGCTCGTTCCTGAATCGATTCAATCGAGCTGTTCACTTGAATCGATACAAAAATATACCCAACCGCACCAATGTCAAGCAAAAATTTGAATCGATCCAACAAAGATGCTAAATGGCAATCCGGAGGCAGAAAATGGCGTCATCCACCGAAGGCAATACACGACCCATCCGGCTGGCCGACATAGCCAAAGCCGCCGGGGTTTCGCACGGCACTGCCTCCAACGTGTTCAGCCGTCCCGAGATCGTACGCGAGGAAGTCCGCGAGCGGGTCAAGGCAGCGGCCGAGGCGATGGGCTATGCGGGCCCCGACCCGAAGGGTCGGCTGCTGCGCGCCGGCAAGGTCAACGCGATCGGCGTCGCCACGACCGAGCCGCTGTCCTATTTCTTCGACGATCCCTTTGCCCGCGCAATGATGGCCGGGATTTCCGAGGCATGCGACGCCACCGGCGCCGGCATCGCGCTGGTATCGGCCGGCAATCAGGAGAAGCTTGCCTGGAACATCCAGAGCGCGCTGGTCGACGGCTTCATCCTGTTCTGCATCGAGGGCGGCTCACGCCTTGTCGAACTGACGCGCGAACGCAAGCTCCCCTTTGTCGCGCTTGAGCTCGGCTTCGATGACGACACTGTTTCGGCAATCGGCGTCGACAATGTCGCCGGCGCCCGCCTGGCGGCGCATCATCTTGCCGAGCTTGGCCATCGGCGCTTCGCCGTTCTGTCGCTGCCTTTCGCCGACGACAGGACCGGTCCTGTCTCGCCGGAGCAGGTCCGGACGGCCGTCTACCCCGGCACGCGCGATCGCCTCGTCGGCTATTTCGAGGCGCTTTCCCGGTTCGGCGTCGATACCGCCGGGATTCCGGTATACGAGACCGAAAACGACGAAGCCAGCACTAGGGCTGGCCTCGAGGCGATCTTCGCAGGCGGCGAGCCGCCGACCGCAATCCTGGCGATGTCGGACCGGATCGCCATGGTCGCGATCGAATGGTTGGCCGCGCGTGGTATCGCGGTTCCCGGCGACGTCTCCATCATCGGCTTCGACGGCGTGCCTGACGCCGCCCTTTGCGATCCTCCGCTCACTACGATCGCCCAACCGATCGCCGAGATCGGCCGCCGGGCGGCGCGAACGATCTTCGATTTCGACGGCACGGCGCGGCGCGAGACGCTCGGCGTCGAGCTTGTCGTCAGGGCCTCTTGCGGACCGCCGCCCAAAACAGCTTGAGCCCGGACGCTCATCGATTGATGCCTGTCGCCATGGCACCTACACCGAAGGACGCATGGACAGGCGACGCCTCGCTGCGGACCGGCCTGCTCCTGCCGGACCGCCCAATACCCGACAGCCATTCGAGATAATAGGCGAGCGCGAACTGCATGGCGATGCCGGCGGCGATCAGCAAGCTGTCATAGGCAAACCCGCCCGGGTTGATCAGCTTCATCACCTGCGCCGCCATGGCCATCACCGTGCCGGCGATGAAAACCGGCAGCGATCGTTTGCCCAATATGGCGAGCGGATGGTCCCGGCCGGTGCGTAACAGGTTCGAGACAAAAGGAAAGGCCACGATCAGATAGCTCACCGCCAGGATGTGCAGCAGCCTCGGCAGCGACAGGAATGTCTTGTCGAAGCCGGTCAGCACCACGGGCAGGTCCAGCCACGACACCTGCCCCCATAGCGGGCTGTGCACCCAGACCAACGCCGCCGCGACATAGATCGCCGAGGCGCCGACCAGCCAGCGATTGACCGGAATGGTGCCGCCGCGCCTGATATGCAGCATGCTCGCCAGGCCGATGTTGAAGAGGAATTGCCACGACAGCGGATTGAGGAACCAGAAGCCGGGCTCAGGATAATTCGGCGGAGCGATCTGGTAGATCCCGGCAACCAGCCACAGAGCTCCGGATATCGCCAGCGCCGCCAAGGGTCTGTGGCTGATGAACAGCAGGAAGGTTGGCGCCATCAGCAGCAGCACAGCATAGACCGGCAGGATGTTGTTGTAGCCGAGCTGATGGCCAAGCGTGACGATGCCGATCAGCGCTTGCTGCGGGTTCCCGATCAATGGCTCGATGTTGATCAGCGTCAGCATGTCCGGCCGCTTCGCGAACACCGCCGCCGCGCAGAAGATGGCCAGCACCACCATCGTCGTGACAATGTGGGCGACATAGAGCACACCGGCGCGGCGCCACAATTTCAGTGTTGCCATGAGCTGGTTTCCGGACTGGAATTTTGAGCCGTAGGCGAGCGCGACTGACATGCCGGAGATCAGCACGAAGGCCTCGGCGGCATCCGAAAAACCAAAATTCTTATAGGTCGGGGTTTCGAAAATCGTGCCCGGGACATGGTCGACAAATATGATCAGCAGAGCGAGAGCGCGGAATACATCGATTCGCGTATCGCGATCCGGGATACGCACATCGCGATCCGGGATACGCGTGCCGCGATCCGGTAAATTTGGCATGGTCATCGATAAAAGGCCTCAAAGCTGGTTGTTCATGCCGGCGATTGATGCGACCGCCCGGCGCACCACTTCGATTCCTCCCGCAGGAGCATATCGGCGAACAAACGGACCGAAATGCGCCCGGTCCAATCAACTTTGAAGGGGCTCGAAAATATTCCGTTTTGAAGCCGGCAAACGAACAAAAACGACGCGAAATCAAAAGGATGCAACTATGGCCGAAAAACCTCCGGAAGACGGCTTTTTGCGGCGCGACCTGCCATTTTTCTATCGCCTCTACAGACCAGCAGAACCAACCGGCGAATGGCTTTTTCTGCTGCATGGATCCGGTGTCGACGAGACGACGCTGGTGGCGCTGGGGCAGCGAATCGCGCCGCGCGCGGTGCTGGTGGCGGTGCGTGGCCGTATCGCCCAGGAGGACGGTTTCCGCTGGTTCGCGCGGATTACGCCGACGCGCTTCGAACAGCAGAGCATCCGTAGCGAGGCCGACGCCTTCGCGGATTTCATCACTAACGTGGCGAAGTACCATCGCCTCGATTTTTCCCGAACGACATTTCTTGGCTATTCGAATGGCGCCAATCTGGTTTCGAGTGTGATGCTCACGCATCCGCACCTCATCGAACGGGCAGCATTACTGCGCCCGATGCCGGTGCTCGACGACGTGCCGCCTGCGGACCTTTCCAGAGCGCGCGTGCTCATCATTGCCGGGGCCGCCGACTTGACCTACGGGCCGTTTACGCCGGCGCTGGTGACGCTACTCCACGGACGCGGCGCCGGGGTCGATGCGCGGATCGTGCCTTCAGGTCACGAAATCGGCGACTCCGATGCCGCCATTGTCCGGCAGTGGCTGTCGGTGCTCGCCCAGATGAAGGCTGAGCAGCCCAAAGGAGGGAGTGACAAAGGCGACGGAGGCAACGACAATGACAGAAGTCAAGATATGTCGGGGACGCAGTGACTGTGGGCACGGAAGCCGGGATTTTTGAGAGAATATTCGCTCCAGTATCCGTCTGGGCTTTGGCGGCGACGATTCCTGTTTCGGTAATTTGGGGCGATTCCGTCTGGATGGTGGGTTTTGTCGGGGCGGTGGTCGTCGCCTCTTTTGCATTCCCAAGACGGTTAGCGGAACTTCTAAACAAGCTTGAGCTGTATAAGTATTTTCAGAATCCTATCAGCTTTATGGAAAACCAATTTAGATCCGACTGGACAGGGTGGTCATACACCAAGTCAACCATCCACATGATATACCATCTAAGAATGATAGAAAAATATCACTATTTATTGCTATTTCTTCTCGCTGCGCACTTCCTGATTGCAGGATCAAGAGAAGATGTGCGGTTCGTCATGGGGTATTTCTTAATTTTTGGTGCCTTCTCGATATTTTCTATGATTCTTGTGTTCCGCTCACACAAGAGGAATATTAGCTAAAACAATTCTGTCGCTGCTCGCCCAGATGGGAGGCTGAGCAGATACCCGCCTAACTACCCTCGCCCCATCCGGTTCCAGGCATCCAGCCCGGCGATCTTGTAGGCTTCGGCCAGCGTCGGATCGTTGAAGGTGTTGTTGACGAAGAAATCGACGGTGCCACCGAGATTGATCACCGCCTGGCCGATATGGATCAGTTCGGTCGCGCCCTCGCCGACGATATGCGTGCCGAGCAACCGGCGCGTTTCGATCGAAAATAGAAGCTTCAGGAAGCCGGTGTTGACGCCCATGATATGGCCGCGCGAGGTTTCGCGGAAGCGCGCCACGCCGACCTCATACGCGCCGCCGCTCTCGCGTACCTGCTCCTCGGACTGGCCGACGGTCGAGATTTCCGGCACCGCGTAGATGCCGTAGGGAAAGGTTTCCGGCGGCGGCGGCAAGGGCACGCCGAAGGCGTGGCAGGCGGCCACCCTGCCCTGTTCCATCGAGGTCGAGGCGAGGCTCGGAAAGCCGATGACGTCGCCGGCGGCATAGATGTTCGGCGCGCTGGTCCGGAAGGTCTGCGGATCGACCTTGATGCGGCCCCGGGAGTCGGACTCGATGCCGACCACGTCCAGGCCGAGCGCGCCGACATTGCCGTTGCGCCCCGCGGCATAGAGCACCATCCTCCGAGCGTATGGTGCGGCCGTCGGCAAGCGTCACCTCGGCGTAGTCGGGTTTCGAGGCGATCTCCTTGATCGCACTGCCGAGCCGGATCGTCATGCCGCGGTCACGCATCTGATGGATGAAATCGTCGACGATCTCGCGGTCGACGAAATCGAGAATGGTGTTGCGCGGCTCGACCAGCGTCACCGCACGTCAAGCGCCGAAAAGATCGTCGCGTACTCGACGCCGATGACGCCGGCGCCGATCACCGTCAATGTCCGCGGCAAGCGCTCGAGCTCCAGCATCTCGTCGCTGTCGAAGATACGGATCTTGTCGGAAGGCACATCGCGCGGCCGGTGCGGGCGGGTACCGACCGCGATCAGCGCGTGCGCAAAACCGACTTCGCTATAGGCCGGTGTCCGTCGTCAGGCTCGCTCTGTTGGGCCCGAGAAACTTGACTGCGGCGCGCGCGCTCTTGACCGTGTTGCGCATGAACTGGTGCTGCAGCACCTCGACCTCGTGATCGAGCGTCTTGTGCAGGCGTTCGATCAGATCGCCGACCGAAATGTCCTGCTTGACCCGGTAGCCGCGCCCGTAGAAGCCGCGCTCGCGCCAGCCGGAGAGATTGAGCACTGTTTCCCGCAGCGTCTTCGACGGGATGGTGCCGGTATGCACGGAAACACCGCCAAGACGCCGGCCCCTGTCGACCACCAGCACGGATTTGCCGAGATTGGCCAACTGCACCGCGGCGCGGCGCCCGGAAGGGCCGCAGCCGATGACCAGCATGTCGTAATCCATGTCGCCCCGTCCCTCGCCTGCACTTTGTTGCGCTGCAGCAAGCTGACGCCATCCGCGCTGCAAATTCAACCGATCCAGGCTGCGTTCAGCGCTGCTTCCCACCGCATGCCGTGGAAAGGCCCGATCTTGATTCCGTCACAAGACTTCACCATTTCAACATCAGGCGGCCCGCACCTAGCCCGGGCCTGATTACGAGGAATGTTATGAACGCGCGCGTTCTCGACGGCGAAATCATCACCTCCCGGCTCGATGATATCAGGGCCTATGACGGCGTGCGCACGCGGCGTGTCCTCGCCTTCATCATCGACTATTGCATCGTCGCGCTGCTCACCATTCCGTTCGCGATCCTGGTGTTCTTCCTCGGGATTCTGACGCTCGGCCTCGGCTGGATGCTGTTTTCCGTCCTCGTGCCGGCCGTCGCCATCCTCTACATCTGGAATACTCTCGGCAGCGCCGACCAGGCCACGACAGGCATGAAGATGATGGGAATCCGGCTCGACCGTCTGGACGGCACCCGCATCGACGGGCTGACGGCCGTAGTGCATTCGGTGCTGTTCTGGGCCGGCAACGTCATCCTGACGCCGCTGGTCCTTCTGGTGTCGCTGTTTGCCGACCGCAAACGCACGCTGCACGACCTGCTGCTGGGCACAGTGGTCAGCCGCAGTGACCGCTAAGATCAGCTTTTCACCGTCCCCGCGAGCTTTTATGTGCAAAGTGACGGCTTCCGATCCCCCACGCCTTCACAATCCTGTTGAATTTTTTGCCGTGCGCGCCAAAGGTATGATAATTCGCAGGAGTGTTTCCCAGGTTCGATGACGCACCATCCTACCCAGTCGCCGCAGTTCTTCCTGACCGCGCCGTCGCCGTGCCCGTATCTTGAGGGCCAGTTCGAGCGCAAGGTGTTCACGCATCTGGTCGGCGACAAGGCATCGGAGATGAATGACTTGCTGACGCAAGGCGGCTTCCGGCGATCGCAGAACATCGCCTACCGGCCAGCCTGCGAGACCTGCCGCGCCTGTGTCTCGGTACGCATACTGGCCCAGGAATTCACTGCCAGCCGCAACATGAAGCGGGTGATACAGCACAATTCAGACCTCATCGGCGCCATGCACGACGCGCAACCATCCACCGAGCAGTATTCGCTGTTCCGCAGCTATCTCGATGCCCGCCATCGCCGCGGCGGCATGTCCGACATGACGGTGCTCGACTACGCCATGATGGTCGAGGACACCCATGTCGACACCAAGGTCATCGAATACCGGCGCCGCGGCCCAGACAGCTTCATCACCGGCAAGGGCCATGGCGAGCTGATCGCAGTGGCGCTCACCGACAAGATGGCCGACGGCCTGTCGATGGTCTATTCCTATTTCAATCCGGACTTCGAGGACCGCTCGCTCGGCACCTTCATGATCCTCGACCACATCGCCCGCGCCAGGGCGATGGGCTTGCCCCATGTCTATCTCGGCTACTGGGTCAACGGCTCGCGCAAGATGAACTATAAGATGCGCTTCATGCCGCAGGAGCATCTCGGCCCGAAAGGCTGGGAACGCTACGACCACGAAGCGGTTTCGCGCTGATCCGCTCTTTCGCCAATCATCCTTAAAACTGTTTCAAGGAGGATGCCGCTGGTTTTCGGCCGCTTGGCTGGAACGACAGACGCTGGGCCAATTTTGTGCCTGCCTCCACATCATCGCGAGAACTGCCATGTCGTCCCACAACGATCACCAGAAGGGTCTTCTCATCACAGCCATCGGCGGGATGACGCTGACCATCGACATTCCACTGATCCGCCTCGCCGACGGCGGCGCGTGGACGATCCTCCTGCTGCGCACCGGCACCACCCTTGTCGCGGCGCTGATCATCTGGACCGTCTGGCGCTCGCTGAGCAGGAACGCGCCGCAGCTCATCCCCGGCTGGTCGGGGCTCGTTGTCGCCATATGCTACGGGCTGACCTCGGTCACCTTCGTTACCAGCATCTATCACACCACGACCGCCAATCTGGTCTTCATCCTGGCCTTCAACGCCGTGTTCGCGGCGCTGCTGTCCTGGCTGTTCCTGAAAGAGCGGCCGCGACTGGTCACGGTGGTCGCGATGCTGATCATGATCGTCGGCGTCGCGATCATCGTCGGCGATTCGATCGGCACCGGGCACCTGTTCGGTGATCTCATGGCGCTGTGCTCGGCTTTCTTCATCGCGCTGGCCATCACCATCTCGCGCGCCAGCGGCAAGGACATGGGGTTCACATCGCTGATCGGCGTCATCCTGCCGCTGGCCGTCGCGGTGTTCATGGTCTCAGGCGAAGGCCTTCAAGTGAACGCGCCGTGGTGGATTATCTTCAACGGCGCCGTAATCATGCCGATCTCGTTCTTCTGCCTCGCCAATGGGCCGAAATATATTTCGGGACCGGAAGTGGCGATGTTCTATCTGCTCGAAACCGTGCTGGCGCCGGTCTGGATGTGGATGATCTTTGCCGAGATGCCCTCGCGCAACAGCCTGATCGGCGGCGCGATCCTGATCGTCACGCTGGTCGCCCATGCGCTATGGCAGCTGCATGAGGGGCGCAAGCGCCGCGCAACCCTTGCGGTCAGTCACCCGGCCTGAGACTTCTTCTCGCCAACGATTTCGATTTGCGGCGGCGCCTCGTCGAGTTCGACCGGTGCTGCGGGGGCAAGCTCGTCGGCCAATTCCACCTCGCGTAGCCATTCGCGCCAGATCGCGACCAGCAATGCCATCAGCACCGGGCCGATGAACAGGCCGAGAAAGCCCATCGTCTTGACGCCGCCGATCAGGCCGAAAAAGGTCGGCAGGAACGGCAGCTTTATCGGGCCGCCGACCAGTTTCGGGCGCAATGTCTTGTCGACGATGAACAGTTCGACAGACCCCCAGATGAACAGCGCCAACCCGGCCATCGGCGAGCCGCTGGCGGCGAGATAGATCGAAACAAGCGTGAAGGACAGCGGTGCGCCGCCGGGGATCAGCGCCATGATGCCAGTCAGGGCGCCGAGCGTCACCGGCGACGGCACGCCGGCCAGCCAATAGGCCACGCCCAGCACCACCCCCTCGCCGATGGCGATAATGGTCATGCCGGTTACCGTCGAGGAAATCGTCGCCGGCACGACGCGTGAAATCCGCTCCCACCTGGTCGGCAGGATGCGTTCGCCGAGACGGTCGATTTGCCCGGCGAAATGCTCGCCGTCGCGATAGGCGAAGAACAGCGCGATCATCATGAACAGCAGCGCCAGCAGAAGGCCGAAGGCGCTGCCGCCGGCGGCCAGCACGCCGCGGTAGATGCTGCCAATGTTGGCCCCGCTGATCAGCTGGATCAGTTCGCCGATGCCGCCGGGATGGCCGAGATTGCGCGTCCACTGCTCGTTCAGCCAGTCGCCCACCACGGGCAGCGTGGCGATCCAGTGCGGCGTCACCGCGCCTTCGCGGTTGGTCTCGATCGCCCAGCCGACCCATTCGCGGACTTCGTTGCTGGCGTAGGCGCCGGCGAGCGCGATCGGCACCACCAGGAAGGTGAGAATGAACAGGATCGCCAATGTCGCGGCGATCGTGCGGTTGCCGCCGACAGCAGCGAGCAGCCGCCGATAGAGCGGCCAGCTGGCAAAGGCGATGACGAGAGCGGCCAGCACCGGGACCAGGAAACCGTGAAAGAAATAGACCCCGGCGGCAACGATCAGCACCAGGAGCCAGCGCGCCGCCGACAACGGCGGAATGACGGCGGATCTGACCGGCGTCGACAGGCCGAACAGGCGCTGCTGCCCTTCCGGGTTCTTAGTCCTGGCTTCTTTCAAATGCCCATTTCTCCCAAAGGCGTACGTCGCCGCCTTATGTAGCGGTGCTTATGTACCATGATAGTGCAGCAATCGTGACGACATTCCAAATGTTTGCAAGTAGGTGCTAATCTCCCCCCTTGTGGGCAGGGGAATCGCGTTTGAGTAGATGGGAAATTGCTTGCCAATTGGCGGGTTGTGGATTCTTGGGAGGACTCCGT
>NZ_JBVVQU010000056.1:0-43589 GCF_055811555.1 Mesorhizobium sp. WSM4813 | reverse complement strand
TACCCCCCCCCCCCCCCCCCCCCCACCCCCCGCGGCCCCCCCCCCCCCCCGGCGGGGGGGGGGGGGGGGGCCCCCCCCCCCCCCGGAGAGGGGGCTGTCGTAGAGCGCAGCTCCCCCTCTCCGTCTCGGCTTCGCCGAGCCACCTCTCCCCCACTCTCGTGGGGGGCGAGGAACCCCAAGCTGGAATGATGCCGCGATCCTTCCGCTGTTCTGCCGGACATCTCCCCCTTAAGGACTCTCTTGAGGGGAGATTGGCAGTGGCTTCGCCGGCGCCCGCAGGACCGTCCGCCGCCGCCGGCAACAAAAAAAGCCCGCGAACCTTGCGGTTCGCGGGCCCTTCCTGTCTTCAGGTGTTACTGCCGATCAGCTCTTCAGCGCTGCTTTGCAAAGGCTGTAGAAGCCGCTACCCTTCTGGATCCACTTGAGGCCACCCAGCGTATCGGCCTCCTTGTTCGCGTGGTACTGGTCGCGGCAGGTGTGCATACGGGCCTTGGACGGGGTTTCGCTGCTGTATTTGGCGGAGATCGCCTTCGGAAACGTCACTCCCTGGGGAGCGGTGACGGTCGGCTTTTCCGGCTGGCTGGTGAGGCTTGCCTGACCGGCTGCCGGCTTGGTGTCGTCGTCGAAAGCACTGGCGCCGCACTGGCTTATGCGGAAGTCGTTCCATTTCATGCCGTTCAGCGTGTTGGCGGTCTTGGCCGCCCGATATTTGGCGCTGCAATCCGCCCTGCTGAGGCCGCTGCCGGCCTTGGCAGTTGCCGCTGCCTTGGTCGTCGCTGCGGCGGCCGCATCGTCGCCGGCAGCGCTGGTGCTGTCCGCCGCGGCTGGCTTGGCGTCGGCGGCGTCGGTGCCGCATTCTGCCTTGCGGAACTGGTTCCAGTTCTGCTCGCCAAGTGTTCCGGCGTCCTTTGCCGCGTTATACTTGGTGCTGCATTCGGCATGGTCAGCGCATTGGCAGGCGCCGCCAGGAACAAAGTCGCGACGGCGAGACCCGTCAAAGTGGCAAGTTGATGGATGAGCATGCGTCTTCTCCCTCCGATGTTCATGATATGTACCAAGCAAGCAATAGCACTCAACGACTGGTTGCGCCAGAGGCTAAATGGCGTAAAAGCTGTCGGAAAGTGCATTATTTCGATAAAGTCGTGGCCAGCTCCTGTCCGCCAGGTACATTTTCCCGAGCGCTTTTGCACGGAAAGCGCGCATAGAGCGACCCACAGTGAGGGACTGCCTGACATGGCGGGTTGGATTGAGTGTCGCCGGTACGGCGCAACTGAATGCCCGATCCAGGGCCACTCGACCCGCGGATTACGAATTCAGTGCCTACTGACTGACACAACAAAGAATCCAGATGCAGTCTGAAGTTCATGAACGCTGCTGCCGCAACCAGCGCAGGCAACTTGACAATCCACGCACGAGCGTGACACAAAACACACAAAACAACAATTTTCTAAGGATTGGTGACCTATAATCATGCATTGTGATGATAGGGCTCGGGCCAATTTATGGCATGACGTGCCGGAAAAGAACCATCGGGAAGCTGGCTAGCATGGCAGGAAGTTATTTCGGTACGGACGGCATTCGCGGGCGCGCCAACAGGTTTCCAATGACGGCGGAGGTCGCCATGAGGGTCGGCATGGCCGCCGGCCTTTCGTTCCAGCGCGGCAACCATCGCCACCGCGTCGTGCTCGGCAAGGACACCAGACTTTCCGGCTATATGATCGAGAATGCGATGGTGTCGGGCCTGTGCGCCGCCGGCATGGACGTGTTCCTGCTCGGCCCGATTCCAACGCCCGCGGTCGCCATGCTGGTGCGCTCATTGCGCGCCGACATCGGCGTGATGATCTCGGCCTCGCACAATCCTTACTACGACAACGGGATCAAGCTGTTCGGCCCAGATGGCTACAAGCTCTCCGACGAGATCGAGGAGCGCATCGAGGGGATGCTCGACAGGGATATCGACCTGGCGCTCGCCGATTCGGACGGGCTCGGCCGCGCCAAGCGCGTCGACGGCGTCCATGACCGCTACATCGAATTCGCCAAGCGCACGCTGCCACGGTCGATGTCGCTTTCGGGCCTGCGCATCGTCGTTGACAGCGCCAACGGCGCTGCCTACAAGGTGGCGCCCGAGGCGCTGTGGGAACTCGGCGCCGAAGTCGTCGCCATCAATGTCGAGCCAAACGGCTTCAACATCAACAAGGAATGCGGCTCGACCCATCCGGCCGGCCTGCAGAAGAAGGTGCACGAAGTGCGCGCCGATATCGGCATCGCGCTCGACGGCGATGCCGACCGCGTCGTTATCGTCGACGAGAATGGCGCGATCGTCGATGGCGATCAGATCATGGCACTGATCGCCGAATCCTGGCATCAGAGCGGACGGCTGGCCGGAGGCGGCGTCGTCTCGACGGTGATGTCCAATCTCGGCCTCGAACGCTTCCTCGGCGACATGAACCTGCAGTTGCACCGCACCAAGGTCGGCGACCGCTATGTCGTCGAGCACATGCGTGCGCACGGCCTGAATGTCGGCGGCGAACAGTCGGGCCACATCGTGCTGTCCGATTTTTCTACCACCGGCGACGGCCTCGTCTCGGCGCTCCAGGTGCTCGCCTGCATCAAGCGGCAGAACCGGCCGGTCAGCGAACTGTCGAAGAAGTTCGCGCCGGTGCCGCAGCTGCTGAAGAACGTTCATATTTCCGGCGGCAAGCCGCTCGAGGAAGCCCTGGTCAAGGCGGCGATCGAAGATGGACGCCACCGCCTGGGCAAGGCTGGGCGCCTGGTCATCCGGCCGTCCGGCACGGAACCGCTCATCCGCGTCATGGCGGAAGGCGACGATCAGCAACTGGTCGAGGCCGTCGTCAACGACATCGTCGAGGTCATTTCGGAAACGCGCAGCGCCGCCTGATCCCAGAGCTTTTGCCAGTTTGAAAGCCCGCCTTCCGGCGGGCTTTTATTGGGTCGCACTACAATTAATCCATGGGAAATGACGCGAAATCCTGAAAGATTTTGAGATTCATGGTTAAGCGATACGGTTAAACGCGTTTTAACTTTTCCGATTCATTATCCACGACTGAAGCCAATCAGATTCGGACGCGTTCGCTGTGCCGAGGGTTCTCAGGGGTGACAAGTTATGTTCAATACAGCAAGAATGGCCCTCTTTGCCGCGCTGCTCGCGGGCGTGGCCGGACCAGTGTTCGCCGCCGACTTCGTCGAGCCGCCCGTGGTCGAGCCGGCCCCGCCGCCGCCCGTCTACGAGCAGCCGGTCGAATATGGCGGCTGGTACATTCGCGGCGACATCGATTACCACTGGTCGAAGTTCCGCGGCGGCGACTACATCACGTATAGCGCGGCCCCGCCGCAGAATCCCGGCAGCTTCGACAGCGGCAAACTGGAGGGCGCCTTCTCGGCCGGTGCCGGCGTCGGTTACCAGATCAACCAGCATTTTCGCACCGATCTCACTCTGGACTGGATGAGCAAATCCGATTTCCGCGGCTCGACCAGCGGCTTCTGCGGCATTAATCAAACGCCCTGCACTTCGACCGACACCTCGTCCTATTCGGCGCTTCTGCTCCTGGCCAATGCCTATGTCGATATCGGCACTTGGCACGGCATCACGCCTTATGTCGGCGCCGGCATCGGCGGCGCCTGGGTCAAGTGGGATACGCTGCACAACAGCGATATCGACGGCGATTTCGAGCATCATGGCGGCAAGGGCTGGCGCTTTGCCTATGCTGCCATGGCGGGCGCATCCTACTGCCTGACCGATCGGGTCAAGCTCGATCTCGGCTACCGCTTCAGCCATATCGAAGGCGGCAAGATGTTCGATTACGCTTCAGACAGCAATGTCGGTCCCGGCTATGACAAGGGCATCAATGTGCACGAAGTGCGCGGCGGCCTGCGCTATCAGTTCGGCAACTCGGACTGCGCCCAGCCGGAGCCGATCGCCTACGAACCCGAACCGGTCTACACCAAGTAATCGCTTCGAAAGCAGGTTTGCGCATCGCCCGGCGAAAGCCGGGCGGTTTCCGTTTGTGTCGGGAAAGCGCATCAAAATCAATTCGCTAACCCCTTGTTATCCTTAACCACCACTTAACCACTATGGTTAACAATGCTTCCTGAAACGGCGCTCGCGATCGCGAATGGCGCCACCTTCGGGAGCCGGGATCATGACAGTCAAATCGCGTATAGCGCTGGCGCTTGCAGCAATCGCCCTGACGCCGCTGTCGCAGGCACTTGGTGCCGACTACGATCCGCCGATCTATGTCGACCAGGCGCCGGACTATGTGCCGGTCGAAGTCGGTTCGGGATGGTATCTGCGCGGCGATGTTGCCTATTTGCCGGAAAAGAGCTTCGAAGATGAGGATTTCGCCTTCACACCGGCGAGCTTCAGCGACAATGAGGATCCGATCTTTGCCAGCATCGGCTTCGGCTACCATTTCAATGACTATCTGCGTGCCGATCTCAATTTCGGCTATCTGCCCGGCAATAAGACCAGCGTCGGCTATGATGACGGAACGACCGTGGCATCAGCGTCCCTGAAGAACTACGCCTTCTCGGGCATGCTCAATGGCTATGTCGATCTTGGCACCTATGTCGGGATCACGCCCTATCTCGGCGCGGGTATCGGTGTCGTCCAGAGCAATCGCAAGCTTTCAGCGAGCTATTTCACCGACAACAATGACCCTACCGACGATTTCGTTCTGCAGGACGACAAGACCCAGTATTCCTTCGCTTACACGCTGAATGCAGGCCTTGCCTATCAAGTGTCCAAGAATGTTTCCGTAGACCTGGGATATCAGTATTTTTCCGCGCCCGACGCCGAATATGCGACTGCCGAGAGCCTGACTTCCTATCCGATCGACAAAGGGATCAGCAATCATCAAGTCAAGCTCGGGTTGCGTTACGACCTCTGGTAGGTGCTGCGCACGCGACAAGCTAGACGGCGGATCTTCGGGGCCGCCGTTCGTGTTTCGAGGCCATGCATTCTCATCACAAGTGACCAGTATCCTGCCAGCGACAAAAACTTTCCCCTTGACGCCTGACGCCTGAACGCATATCGCCGTCCGTGGGCCACCCCTCCCCAACGAGGGGCCACTATCTGGAAGGATAGACCACGATGACGACGCATACGAAGCCCGGACTCCGTCCGGCAAATCCCAATTTTTCCTCAGGTCCCTGTGCAAAACGTCCCGGCTGGTCGGCCGAGGCGCTGACCAATGCCGCGCTCGGACGCTCGCATCGCGCCAAGATTGGCAAGACCAAGCTCGAACAAGCGATCGAGTTGACGCGAGAGATCCTCCAGATTCCCGCAGATTACCGCATAGGCATCGTGCCGGCGTCGGACACCGGCGCGGTCGAGATGGCGCTGTGGTCGCTGCTTGGCGAACGCGGCGTCGACATGGTCGCCTGGGAGAGTTTCGGTTCCGGCTGGGTCACCGACGTGGTCAAGCAGCTGAAGCTTGCCGACGTGCGCAGGATCGAAGCCGGTTACGGCGCGCTGCCGGATCTGACAAAAATCGACTTCGACCGCGATGTGGTCTTCACCTGGAACGGCACGACATCAGGCGTGCGTGTGCCGAACGGTGATTTCATCCCGGCCAGCCGCAAGGGCCTGACCATCTGTGATGCGACGTCGGCCGCCTTTGCGCAAAAGCTCGATTTCCAGAAGCTCGATGTCGTCACTTTTTCCTGGCAGAAGGTGCTGGGCGGCGAAGGTGCGCATGGCATGCTGATCCTCAGCCCGCGCGCCGTCGAGCGGCTGGAAAGCTACAAGCCTGCCTGGCCGCTGCCGAAAATCTTTCGCCTGACCTCGGGCGGCAAGCTCATCGAAGGCATCTTCAAAGGCGAAACCATCAACACGCCGTCGATGCTGTGCGTCGAGGATTATCTCGACGCGCTGCGTTGGGCGAAGTCGATCGGCGGGCTCGATGCGCTGATCGCCCGCGCCGACGCCAATGCCGCCGTTCTCGACGGTTTCGTCGATAAATCCGCATGGCTCGGCCATCTGGCCACCGACCCGGCGACGCGGTCGAACACATCCGTCTGTCTTTCCTTCACTGACCCGGATGTCGCCGCGCTCGATGCGGACGGACAAGCGGTGTTCGCCAAGGGCATCGTCTCGACGCTCGACAAGGAAGGCGTCGCCTACGATATCGGTGCCTATCGCGATGCGCCGCCCGGCCTGCGCATCTGGTGCGGCGCGACGGTCGAGACCTCCGACCTAGAAGCGCTGCTGCCGTGGCTCGACTGGGCCTTTGCCTCACAAAAGGCGTCGCTCAAGGCGGCCGCTTGAGTTTCCCGTGGCGGCCCTCGGGCCGCCATTCCCAAACGGATCAAATCCCATTTGAAGGAGGCCGCTATGGCGCCCCGCGTTCTCGTCTCAGACAAACTCTCCACCACTGCCGTGCAGATATTCAGGGATCGCGGCATTGACGTCGACTACCTGCCCGATCTCGGCAAGGACAAGGAAAAGCTGCTCGAAGTGATCGGCCAGTATGACGGCCTCGCCATCCGCTCGGCGACCAAAGTCACCGAGAAGCTGATCAACGCGGCCACCAGGCTCAAGGTGGTCGGCCGCGCCGGCATCGGCGTCGACAATGTCGACATCCCGGCGGCGAGCCGCAAGGGCATCATCGTCATGAACACGCCCTTCGGCAATTCGATCACCACCGCCGAGCATGCCGTCGCCATGATCTTCGCGCTGGCCCGCCAGATACCGGAAGCCAATGCCTCGACCCATGCCGGCAAGTGGGAAAAGAACCGCTTCATGGGCACCGAGGTCACCGGCAAGACGCTGGGTATCATCGGCTGCGGCAATATCGGCTCGATCGTCGCCACGCGCGGCGTCGGCCTGAAGATGCATGTCATCGCCTTCGACCCGTTCCTGTCGGACAGCCGTGCCGAGGAGCTCGGCGTTGAGAAGGTCGAACTGGACGAGCTGTTCGCCCGCGCCGATTTCATCACGCTGCACACCCCGCTGACCGACAAGACGCGCAACATCATCGACGTCGCGGCGATCGCCAAAATGAAGACCGGCGTGCGCATCATCAACTGCGCCCGTGGCGGGCTGATCGTCGAGGCCGACCTGATCGCGGCGTTGAAAAGCGGCAAGGTGGCGGGCGCTGGCATCGACGTGTTCGAGGTCGAACCGGCGGAGAAAAGTGAGCTGTTCGGCATGGAGCATGTGGTGGCGACACCGCATCTCGGTGCGTCGACCATGGAGGCGCAGGAGAATGTCGCCCTGCAGGTCGCCGAGCAGATGGCCGATTATCTGATCAAGGGCGCCGTTTCCAACGCCATCAACATGCCGTCGATCACCGCCGAGGAGGCGCCGCGCCTAAAACCTTTCGTCAAGCTGGCCGAAGTGCTCGGCGCCTTTGTCGGCCAGGTCACCGAGGACCCGATCAAAGAGGTCGAGATCCTGTTCGACGGCTCGACCGCGACGATGAACACGCGCGCCCTGATCAGCGCCACCCTTGCCGGGCTGATCCGGCCGCAGGTCTCCGATGTCAACATGGTGTCGGCGCCGATCATGGTTAAGGAGCGCGGCATCATCGTCGCCGAGGTCAAGCGCGACAAATCGGGCGTGTTCGACGGCTATATCAAGCTGACGGTCAAGACCGAGCATAGGACGCGTTCGATCGCCGGCACCTGCTTCTCGGACGGTAAGCCGCGCTTCATCCAGATCAAGGGCATCAACCTTGACGCCGAGGTCGGCCAGCATATGCTCTACACGACGAATGCCGATGCGCCCGGCATCATCGGCCTGCTCGGCACGGTCTGCGGCGAAAACGGCGTCAACATCGCCAACTTCCAGCTCGGCCGCAACCGGCCTGGCGGCGATGCCATTGCGCTGCTCTATCTCGATGCGCCGTTTCCGGAAAACGTGCTGGAACAGGTGCGAGCGCACAAGTCGATCGACTCCGCCAAGCGGCTGCATTTCGATGTGGGCGGCGCCTGAATCATGTCCGCGCGCCCCGCGTGCTCTATAAGCACCCGGGGCGTTTCGACGATAACGGCTGCGACGGGCTCTGGATTGCACTATCCTGATCCGATTCCGAACATTTGCCGGCTAAATCGCCATCTTCCTTCCGCTGTATTCGGCGAGGCTGATGCCGCCGAGCACCAGCACGAGGGCCATCCCCTGATAGAGCTGGAATGTCTCACCGACGATCAGCACCGACAGCAGCGTGCCGAAGATCGGCACCAGGTTGATGAACAGGCCGGCCCGGTTGGCACCGATCAGCTCGTTGCCCCTGATATAGAAGATCTGCGAGACGACTGAGGCGCCGATCGCGGTGTAGAACGCTATCGCCCAGCCGCGCGCATCGGGGACGATGACCTTGCCGGCGGCCACTTCCCACAGGAAGAAGGGCAGCGAGGTGACAAGTGCGGCAATCGACAGCGCCAGCATCAGGCTTTGCCAGCGTATGGCCGGCTTCAGCCGCAGCCCGACCGAGTAGAAGCTGTAGCAAAGCACCGCGATCAGCATGATGGCGTCGCCGAAGTTGAGATCCAGTTTGAGAAGCTGGCGCAGATCGCCGTGGCTGGCGGTCAGGGCGACGCCGATGATCGTCAGCACGACGCCGGCGATCTGCACCCGGTTCACGCGCAGGCGAAACAGCACGAAATTGGCGAGGATGATCACGATCGGTATCGCCGCCTGCTCGATCGAGACGTTGATCGCCGTCGTGTAGTTGAGCGCCGTGTAGAAGATCGCGTTGAAGAAGGTGAAGCCGCAAGCGCCGAGCCCGCCAAGCAGCAACCAATGCCTGCGCACCACCGGCCAGTCCTCGCGCAGCGTTCGCCAGCCGATCGGCAGCATGATCAGAACGGCCAGAACCCAGCGCAGGAAGACCAGCGTCATCGGCGAGATGTGATCGACAGCCAGCTTGCCGGCCACGGAGTTGCCGCCCCACAGCAAGGTGGTGAACAGCAGGAACAGATAGGCGGTTCGATGCATAGCTAAAATTTCCAGCCGGGAGCGCAGGCGAAGGGTCTTTTGCCGACCTAAAGCGCGTCGCGCCTGAACGGAGCATATGCGACGCGCTTTAGGTTCTTGTTTTTATGCAGGTCGTTATCGCAAAACCGCTGCGCACTTTTGCGCGACATGCATTATTGTGGTGGTTCGCCCAAGTAAATGATGTCAAAGGCGAAAATTGTTGTGCCTCAGGACGCTTTCGGCGGCAAAGAATGGTCGCGCTCGCCGGGTCTTGAGGTTATAGAAGCCTGTCGTTTCGAACCATTTCAAGCCGCTCCGAGCGGCGCCTCAAGGGAAAAGAAACATGGCCAATGTGGTGGTCGTCGGCTCGCAGTGGGGCGACGAGGGCAAAGGCAAGATCGTTGACTGGCTGTCGGAGCGCGCCGACGTCGTCGTACGTTTCCAGGGCGGCCACAATGCCGGCCATACGCTGGTCGTCGACGGCAAGGTCTACAAGCTGTCGCTGCTGCCGTCCGGCGTGGTGCGGCAAGGCAAACTGTCCATCATCGGCAATGGCGTCGTCTTCGATCCGCACGCCTTCGTCGCGGAAGTGGCGAAATTGAAGGCGCAAGGCGTCGAGGTGACGCCGGAGCGCCTAAAAATAGCCGAAAATACCGCGCTTATCCTGTCCTTGCACCGGGAGCTGGACGGATTCCGCGAAGATGCCGCCACCAATTCCGGGACGAAGATCGGCACGACCCGTCGTGGCATCGGCCCCGCCTATGAGGATAAGGTGGGCCGGCGCGCGGTCAGGGTGATGGATCTGGCGGATTTGGAAACGCTGCCCTTGAAGGTCGACAGGCTGCTGACGCACCACAATGCGCTGCGCCGTGGACTCGGCCACGGCGAAGTCACGCATGACGCAATCATGAGTGAGCTGATTTCGGTCGCCGACGAGATCCTGCCGTATATGGACCGTGTCTGGAAGATCCTCGACGACGCGCGCCGCGCCGGCGAACGTATCCTGTTCGAGGGCGCGCAAGGCACGCTGCTCGACATTGACCACGGCACCTATCCGTTCGTCACCTCGTCCAACACGGTCGCCGGTCAGGCGGCCGCCGGATCCGGCGTCGGCCCGGGTGCGATCGGCTATGTGCTTGGCATCACCAAGGCCTATACGACGCGTGTCGGCGAAGGTCCGTTCCCGACCGAACAGAAGAACGAGATCGGCGAGTTCCTGGGCACGCGCGGCCACGAATTCGGCGTCGTCACCGGCCGCAAGCGCCGCTGCGGCTGGTTCGATGCCGTGCTGGTTCGCCAGGCCGTCGCCGTCAACGGCATCAAGGGCATTGCGTTGACCAAGCTAGACGTGCTCGACGGGCTGGACGAGATCAAGGTCTGCACCGGCTATCGCCTCGATGGCGAAGCGATCGACTATCTGCCGGCCAGCCAGGGTGCGCAGGCGCGCGTCGAACCGGTCTACGAGACACTGGAGGGCTGGAAAGGCACCACCGCCGGAGCCAGAAGCTGGAACGATCTGCCGGCCCAGGCAGTCAAATATGTCCGCCACATCGAGGAGCTGATCGGCGCGCCGGTCGCACTCCTTTCCACCAGCCCTGAACGGGACGACACAATACTTGTGACCGATCCGTTTCAAGACTAGATTCTCAGCCGTTCCGGGCATCGCGGCCGATTTGCGGGGGCCGGCCCAGAAACGAAATGCAGGTCAACTGAAGCATGGCAGATTTTGTTGGTGCTCTGAAAAAGACGCTCGATAAACTCGACAACCCGACGCCGGAGACACGCGCGAGAGTCTATGACAGGGCTCGCTCGACGATCGCGGACAAGCTGGCCAAGAACATACCGCCGCTGGCGCCTTCGGTCGTTGCCCAGCATAAGCGCACCCTGGAGGACGCCATCGCCAGCGTCGAGCGGGAGTACGCCAAGCCTGCGCTGGTATCCGATCCGCTGTCGGAGCTGGAGGACATCTTCTCCTCCATCGACCGCAATAAGAACCAACCCAGCCATGTCCGGCAGCCGGCAAAGACCGAGCCGGCATGGCAACCGGCACAGACCGAGCCGGCATGGCAGCCGGCGCCTGCCGCCAAAGCCGCGCCGAATTGGCAAAAACCGCCATCCGTTGCTTCTCCTCCAGAGCGCACCGATGCGGTGCCTTCGGACGCGGATTTTCCGGCGGCGGACGAGAAGAGCGATACCTTTAGAGACGATGTCTTTCCCAACGACGAGGAGCCGGCGCCGGACTTTCCGCGCCTGCGTCCTGCCGAGCGCAGGCGCAGCTATGGCGGGCTGATCGCCGCTGTCGTCGCTTTGCTCGTCGTCGCCGGCGGCGGCTACGGCGTCTGGCTGAACAAAGACGCGTTCAGCAACATGCTGGGTCTCAACAGCACGACGGTCGCAACCATAGAACCGTTGGTGAAGCCGACTCCGGCTGAGCCGGCTACCGATGCCGCGGCAAGGCCCCCGGCCGCAGCGGCTCCAACGGATGCCGAGGGCACAAAGTTCACCCAGCGACTGACACCGGAGGGCGGTGAGGTTGATCCCGGTCCCGCTTCAGGACAAAGCGGCATCGGAGAGGGCGAATCAGTCGCAGCACTGACCACGCCGCCGCCGGCCGCACCTGCGCCTGCAGCGCCGACCGGCGCTACGCCAGCCACGACTGCGCCCGCCACACCGGGCGCCGCCCCGGCTACACCGCCTGCCGATGAAGCAACGCCGGCGCCGGCAACGCCGACCGATAGCGCAGCCGCCCCGGCCGCGCCGGCCCCAGGTATCGCGCCGGCTGCGCCGACAGCCGCGCCTGCGGAAACCGCGCTGGCGGTCGGCCAAAAGGCAATCTTCTACGAGGAGCGCACCAGCACCGCCCAAGGCTCGGCCGAGCCCGGCAGCATCGTCTGGTCGCTTGTGCAGGAATCGCCCGGCGGCAATCTGCCGCCCGAGCCGGCAATCCGCGCCGAAGCGAGCATTCCGGGTAAGGATGTGCAGTTGCGCATGACCATCCGCCGCAACACCGACCAGACACTGCCGGCCAGCCACATCATCGAGATGATTTTCCTGACGCCCGATGGTTTCGAAGGCGGCGGCGTCGACAACATCCTGCGCGTCGCCATGAAGGGCTCTGAACAGGATGCCGGCAGCCCGCTGATCGGCATCCCGGCCAAGATCGCCGACGGCTTCTTCCTGGTCGCTCTCAACGACACCAAGGCGGACGAAGACGCCAATCTGACCCTGCTCCGGGGCCAGAACTGGATCGACGTGCCGGTCGTTTACAAGACCGGACGGCGGGCGCTGCTCACCATGGAAAAGGGCATTCCCGGCGAGAAGGTGTTCGACGAGGCGCTGAAGGCCTGGCAAACAAAGACGGCGGGCTGAGGCCGGCTAATCGGCCTAACTCCCCAACGGTTCAGAAGCCTTGGAACAGCATGTCGAGCGCGGCCACGATGTCATCGTGATGCCTCGTCAGATTCAGCCGGCTTTCGCCCAGTTCAGTCGTTGCAACCGTGGCGATCAAATGGGTAGCCATGACCAATTTCCGCCCATTGATCTCGAAAATGGGATGAAGCTTTCGCATTGGCGATGGCGCCGTCGCGACCGGCAGAAGCGGGACGACCACCCGGGTTTTGAAATGGTCGAGCAGATCGGCCTGGACGTCGAGGAGATAGCCGCCGTCAATGCTAGCTGCGAAGGCGTCATACCGCGCCATCAGAATTGCCGATGTTCTGCCAGTGGAATGCCGTGTTTTTCGACATATTCGTTCCACGCATCTATCGTTGCGCGGTTCTCAAGCTTCCACAGCCGTGTCTTTTCGGCGGCCACTGCCTCCGCAATGCCGGCTTCGGCGGCGCGCGAGACATTCACATCGAGCCCCTTGGCTTCCTTCATGAGCTTTGAGTCGATCGACAGATTTGCCGGCTGACGAACCGCATTCATAGCTATCTTTCGCATGATAACCTCCGCAGCATGCGCATAATGTATGCGCATTTTCGTATTGGAGCAACGGCGAAGCGTCTACCCCTCCATCTCCTCGCGCAGCATTTCAAGTTCCAGCCATTCCTCCTCGAGCGCCGCCAGCGTGGCGCGCTCCTTGTCGAGGGCGACGATGGTCTTCTGGAACGAGGCCGGGTCGCGCTCGTAATAGGCCGGGTCGGCGATGTTGTTCTCCAGCCGTGAGATCGAGGCGTTCACCGCCTCGATCTTCTTCGGCAGCGATTCCAGCGCAAATTTCTGCTTGAACGACAGTTTCTTTGCTGGACCCTTCGGCGCAGCTGCTTCGGTCCTGGCTGCCACCGCCACTTCGCTGGTCTCCGCTTTTGGCCGTGCCTTGCGGTCGTCCAGCCTGGTGCCGCCGCGCTGCGCCAGCATGTCGGAATAGCCGCCGGCATATTCGATCCAGCGGCCGCCGCCGTCCGGCGCGATCAGGCTGGTCACGGTGCGGTCGAGGAAATCGCGGTCGTGGCTGACCAGGATGACGGTGCCGGCAAAACCGGCGACCAGTTCCTGAAGCAGTTCCAGTGTCTCCATGTCGAGATCGTTGGTCGGCTCGTCGAGCACCAGCAGGTTTGCCGGGCGCGCCAGCACACGGGCGAGCAGCAGCCGCGCCCGCTCGCCGCCCGAAAGCTCGCGCACCGGCGTGCGCGCCTGTTCCGGCTTGAACAGGAAATCCTTCATATAGGAGACGACGTGCCGCTGCTCGCCGTTGATGACGAGGTTCTCGCCGCGGCCGTCTGTGAGATACTGCGCCAGCGTCTCTTGCGGATCGACCGCCTCGCGCTTCTGGTCGAGCGTGGCGATCTCCAGATTGGTGCCGACCCGCACCGTGCCTGAGTCCGGCTTCAATTCGCCGGTCAGCATCTTCAGCAGCGTCGTTTTGCCGGCGCCGTTCGGGCCGACCAGGCCGACGCGGTCGCCGCGCTGGATGCGGGTCGAGAATCCCTTGACCACGGTGAGATCGCCAAAGCTCTTCTCGATGTTCTTGGCCTCGATCACCAGCTTGCCGGATTCGGCGGCGTCGCTGGCCACCATGGTCGCCGCACCTTCGGCGCCGCGATGACCGCGAAAGCGCTGGCGCATGGTCTGCAGTTCGCCGAGCCGGCGCATGTTGCGCTTGCGCCTTGCCGTCACGCCGTAGCGCAACCAGTGCTCCTCGCGCACGATCTGGCGGCCAAGCTTGTGCTGCTCGCGCTCTTCTTCTTCCAGAACGGTGTCGCGCCATTCCTCGAAATGGCCAAAGCCCTTGTCCAGCCTGCGGGTCTGGCCGCGATCGAGCCAGACGGTGGCGCGCGACACGCGCTCGAGGAAGCGGCGGTCGTGCGAGATGACAATCAGCGCCGAAGAGGTGCGGGCAAGCTCCTCCTCCAACCACTCAATGACCGACAGGTCGAGATGGTTGGTCGGCTCATCAAGGAGAAGAATGTCGGGCTCCGGCGCCATGACGCGGGCAAGGGCGGCACGGCGCGCCTCGCCGCCGGAGAGATCGTTTGGCTGCTCGTCGCCGGACAGGCCGAGATGCTCCATCAGATAGGTGGCGCGGTAGGGATCGTCGGCGGGTCCGAGCCCCGCCTCGACATAGGCGCGGACGCTGGCGAAACCATCCATGTCGGGCATTTGCGGCAGGTAGCGCACTGTCGCTGAAGGCTGGCGGAACACCTCACCGTCCTGCGGCTCGATCAATCCCGCAGCGATCTTGAGCAACGTCGACTTGCCCGAGCCGTTGCGGCCGACCAAAGCGATCTTGTCGCCTGCCGACGCCGTCAGTTCCGCCCCGTCGAGCAGCGGCGTGCCACCAAAGGTCAGTTTTATGCCGTCGAGATTGAGAAGTGGCGGCGCCATGTCAGCTTTCAGGTAAGGGGAAATGGGTGTCCGAGCAACAGCGCGCGGCCGCTGCCCAGCGCGATTTCGAGCCGGCCCTTGACCTCATTGGAAATGGTCAGTGACGAGCCGAATGCCACCTCGACATGGTTCAGCGGCCATTTGGCGCCGGTCACGGTCAGGCCGGAAAGGTCGGAAAAGCCGAGAATCGAAAACAGCGTGCCATCGGCGTAGTCGAAGCCGGCCTTTCCGCGAAGCAAGGGGATGCCTTCCTGTGCGCCGCTGGTCAAAAGCACCTCCGTGCCTGCCTCGGCCAGTCGGACGCTGAGCGCCAGGTGCAGGAAGGTGTGGTCGGTGCGCTTGCCGCCGAACGCGCCGGCGAGCACGAGGCTGGTCGCGCCGCGTTCGAGCGCGGCGGCGATAGCCAGTTCGCCGTCGGTCTTGTCCTTTTCTGCCGGAAACACCTGGCGGGGCACGGCGGCCAGTTCGTCCGGCAAATCCGCCGGCACCGAATCGAAGTCGCCGACCCAGAGTTCCGGCGTCAGGCGCAGCGTCCGGGCATGGCTCATGCCGGCGTCGGCGGCGATGACACGGGAGCCTTCGACCTGGCGGTCGAGCAGCGGCGTGCGGATTAGATCGCCGCCAAGCAGAATGGTGAATTTGCTCATATGCGTGGCCCTTACCAGCCCTGCTTGCGAAACGGAAGGCCGCGTGCTGGATGCCCGGCAAAACTTCCGCTTGCGCCGCAACTGGGCCGGGCCTATGTGTCGAAACGCTCTAACGGGGTGCTGGACGCGATCTTCGCGGACCAGCTGAGAGGCAACCATGCCAACCCGCTGAACCTGATCCGGTTTGTACCGGCGGAGGGATTAGACGTTTCGGACAGCCCGACGCCTCAATTCCTTTCAACACTAACGAAGGAGGCGCCGATGCGCACGTTTTTATACACTCTTGTTTCGGCAGTGCTGCTTGCGGCGTCCGTTCTCGCCGGCACCGGGCCAGCATCCGCGCAGGAAAAACTCACCGTTTATACCTATGAGAGCTTCACCGCCGACTGGGGTCCTGGCCCCGCGGTGAAGAAGGCCTTCGAGGCCGAATGCGGCTGTACTCTCGAATTCGTCGCGGTCGCCGACGGCGTCGCCCTGCTCAACCGCGTCAAGCTGGAAGGGGCCGCGACCAAGGCCGATATCGTGCTCGGCCTCGACACCAATCTGACGGCGGAAGCCAAGGCCACCGGCCTGTTTTCACCGCATGGCGCCGTCATCGACGTCAATGTGCCAGGCGGCTGGAGCGACGATATTTTCGTGCCGTTCGACTATGGCTATTTCGCCGTCGTCTACGACACCGAAAAGCTCAAAAACCCGCCGAAGAGCCTGAAGGAATTGGTCGAGGGCGATGCCGATGAGAAGATCGTCATCCAGGATCCGCGCACCTCGACGCCCGGTCTCGGCCTGCTGTTGTGGGTGAGGTCGGTTTATGGCGACAAGGCGCCGGAAGCCTGGGCCAAGCTTAAGGCAAAAGTCCTCACCGTGACGCCGGGCTGGAGCGAGGCCTACGGCCTGTTCACCAAGGGCGAGGCGCCGATGGTGCTGTCCTACACCACCTCGCCGGCCTACCACATGGTTGCCGAAAACACCGAGCGCTATCAGGCAGCGTCCTTCGAGGAGGGCGAGTATCTGCAGATCGAGGTTGCCGGCATAACCACCACGGGTGCGAAGAACCCGTTGGCGAAACAGTTCATCGCCTTCATGACCGGGCCGAAATTCCAGGATGTCATTCCCGAGACCAACTGGATGTTCCCGGCCGGCAAGACCGAGAAGCCGCTCAATCCGGCTTTCGACAAGCTCATCAAGCCGACCAAGACTTTGCTGTTCAGCCCCGAAGAGGTCGCCGCGAACCGAAAGGCCTGGGTCGACGAATGGCTGTCGGTGATGAGCGAGTAGCTTGTGATTGAAAGATGATTACTCTACGGCGCCCCCCTCTGTCCTGCCGGACATCTCCCCCACAAGGGGGGAGATCGGATGTCACTTCCGCTTTCGCCAATCGCAACAGTCGAAAGATTGAGGCGAGGGTGAAGCTGCCAATCTCCCCACTTGAGGGGGAGATGTCCGGCAGGACAGAGGGGGGTGGGCGGGAACTCGACCTCAGCCATATTTTTTGCTTCGACGATCGTTGAACTAGGCAGGGCGGCATGCACACTGGCCATCCTACCGATCCCCGCGTCACCGCCGGCACCATCGCGCTTGCCGCTGTTGCGCTGCTGATCGGCGGGGCCTTCGCCGGGCTCATCCTTGAGGCTACACGCGATCCGTCCGGCGCCATTTCGGGCTTCGATTCCTACCTCTTCCGCGTCGCCCGTTTCACGCTGTGGCAGGCTTTGCTGTCAACACTGCTTTCCGTCGTGCCGGCGCTGTTCGTTGCGCGGGCGCTGTCGCGGCATCCGCGCTTCTTTGGCCGCGGCCTGATCCTGCAGCTCTTTGCCGTGCCGCTTGCGCTGCCGGCGATCGTCGCTGCGCTCGGCATTCTGGCCCTCTATGGCCGTGCCGGCTATTTCGCCGGCGTGCTCACCGCGATTGGCGGCCAGGGCTGGCCGGGCATTTACGGCCTGCCCGGCATCCTCGTCGCCCATGTCTTCTTCAATCTGCCGCTGGCGACGCGGCTGTTCCTCGAGGCGCTGGCGACAGTGCCGGCCGACCAGTGGCGGCTGGCGAGCCAGCTCGGCATGGGCGCCAGACCCGCATTCCGGCTGATCGAATGGCCGACGCTGCGTGCGGTACTGCCAGGCGTCGCCGGGCTTGTCTTCATGCTCTGCATCACATCCTTTACTATCGTGCTCACGCTGGGCGGCGGGCCGCGCGCGACGACACTGGAGGTCGCCATCTACCAGGCGTTGCGTTTCGATTTCGATCCTGCCCGCGCGGTGACGCTGACACTGCTGCAGATCGCTCTGACCTTCATCGTGGTGCTTGCTTTGATGCGGCTTGGCGCCAACACCGTCGGCGACGCCAACCTGCCGGTGGCACCGCGCCGGTATCTTTCGGCTGGTACGGCCGAGACCGTGCTGAACGCAGCATTGATCGTTCTGGCATTGCTGTTCGTCGCCGGGCCGATGGCGGCCACGGTGACGTCAGGCCTTGGCGCCGATCTCGGCCGGCTGGCGGCCGAGCGCGCGGTGCGGCAGGCAACGCTGACCAGCGCCGTGCTCGCCTTGCTGGCGGCGCTGCTTTCAGTGGCGCTGTCGCTGTCGCTCGTCATGGCACGACGGGCGCTGGCCTTGAGGCGTCGCGTCGACGCCAAGACGCTGCTCGAATACGCCACCGATGCCGGCGCCGGCTTCGTCCTCGTCGTGCCGCCCATCGTCATCGGCGCCGGCTGGTTCCTGCTCCTGCGTGCTGTCAGCGACGTCTTTGCCATCGCCCCTGTCATGGTCGTCGCCGTCAACGCGGTGATGGCGATGCCGTTTGCCATCCGCGCCATTCGCCCCGGCTATGATGCGGCGAGCGAACGCCACGAACGGCTCTGTTTGCTGCTTGGCATTTCGGGCTGGGACCGGTTCCGGCTGGTCGACTGGCCGTCGCTGCGGCGGCCGCTCGCCACCGGTTTCGCGTTCGCGATCGCTTTGTCGCTCGGCGATCTCGGCGTCATTGCCCTGTTCGGCAGCGACTCCCTGCAGACGCTGCCTTATCTCTTGCTGTCGCGCATGGGCAGCTACCGCACTATGGACGCGGCAGGCCTGGCATTGCTGCTCGGCCTGGTCTGTCTCGCGCTTGTCGTGGCCGCGGACTGGCTGGGACGGGGAGAAAAATCATGACGCTCAACAGCGAAAGCGGTACGGCTGTGCGGCTGGAAAAGGTCTCGTTCAGCTATCGCGAAGCGCCGTTTTTACTCGATGTCGAGTTCGCCGCCTCGAAGATCACCGCCATCATGGGGCCGAGCGGCTCGGGAAAATCGACGCTGCTTAATCTGGTGGCCGGCTTCGAGGCGCCGCAATCGGGCCGCGTGCTGATCGGCGGCGCCGATTTCGGCGCCAAACCGCCTTCGGCGCGGCCGGTGTCGATGGTGTTCCAGGAAAACAATCTCTTTGCCCATCTTTCGGTCGAGCGAAATGTCGGCCTTGGCCGCTCGCCGTCGCTCAGGCTGACCGAGACCGATCACGCTGCGATCGCAGCGGCACTCAAGCGCGTCGGCCTTGCCGGCAAGCAACAGCGCCTGCCGCACGAACTCTCCGGTGGCGAGCGGCAGCGCGTCGCGCTCGCCCGCGTCCTGGTTCGCGACCGGCCGGTGCTCTTGCTCGACGAACCGTTCGCCTCGCTCGGACCGGCCTTGCGCGACGACATGCTCGATCTGGTAGCCAGCGTTCATGCGGAGCGGCGCATGACGGTGCTGTTCGTCACGCACCAGCCGGAGGATGCCCACCGTATCGGCCAAGACATGGTGTTCCTGGACAATGGCACGGTTGCCGCAACCGGGGCCGTCGCCGATTTTTTTACCAAGGCTGGACCGGAAGCCTTCCGGCGCTATATCGGTGCAGGTCCGTTTGGCGCAGGATCACGAGATATTGCCCGGAAGCGGACATAATTTACGGCCAAACCGGCTTCAGGCGATGTGGTGCTTGCTTGCCATGGTCAAACTAGTGTGGCTAGGTCCTCCGATACTGGTCCGGCATAGGTTGTGATTTGCCACTACGGTGCCATGCGTGCTCGTGGGCGCGAAGGACGCTGTGGCAGTTGATGTTGCGCATGATCCTTTCTGAAAATCGATGCCCGATTTTCAGGGCCATGTGCTGAGACCCGAAAGGAAGCTGTTCTGCCGACCGGCACCGACAGAGTGAGAAGGAAACCGCTGGCGCGCTTCTTCGCGCTGGCCGGCTTTGCCATGGCGCTGGCGAGCTGCCAGATGTTCACGCCTCCGGATGTTCAGGAATCCGGCTTCCAGCCTTCCAGCAAACCGATCACGGTCGACAATGTCGCCGCCAACAGCAAGCTCGCCGAAATGGCGAGGGCGCAGCACCCGCGCATCCTCGCCACCTATGGCGGCGAGTATTCCGATCCCAAGCTCGAGCGCATGGTCGCCAAGGTCGTCGGCAGTCTGACCGTGGTGTCGGCCAACCCGACCCAGACCTACCGCATCACCATACTCAACTCGCCCAACGTCAATGCTTTCGCGCTGCCGGGCGGCTATCTCTACATCACGCGCGGCCTGTTGGCGCTGGCCAACGATTCGGCCGAGCTCGCCGCGGTCATCGCGCATGAGATGGGCCACGTCACTGCAAACCACGGCCTGCAGCGCCAGCAGCTCGAGGCCGAGGAGGGGTTTGCAACCAAGGTCGTCTCCGACGTGCTCGGCGACAGCCCGACCGCCAAGGCGGCACTGATCCGCGGCAAGTTGCGGCTTGCCCAGTTCTCGCGCAATCAGGAGCTGGAGGCCGACGGCATCGGCATCAAGTCGATCGGCGAGGCGGGCTTCGATCCCTTTGCTGCCGGCCGCTTCCTGCAGTCCATGTCGGCCTACACCGATTTCCGCTCGATCAGCGGCGCCACCGACGCCAGCCTCGACTTCCTGGCGACGCACCCCAACACGCCGCAGCGCATCGACCTGGCGCAGCGCCATGCCCGCCAGTTCGGGGCGCCCGGCGTCGGCACGCGCGACCGCGACCCCTTTCTCGCCGGCATAGACGGCCTGCTCTATGGTGACACGCCGGAGGAGGGCTATGTGCGTGGCGAAACCTTCCTGCATCCGGGGCTCGGCGTGTCGTTCTCGGTGCCCGACGGCTTCATCATCGACAACTCGGCCGCGGCGGTGACGGCAACCGGGCCAGGCGACATAGCGATCCGCTTCGACGGCGTTTCGATCGACAAGAGCCGCTCGCTGACCGACTACATCCGCAGCGGCTGGGTGGCCGGTCTCGACGAAAGCAGCGTGCGCCAGGAAACGATCAATGGCAACGAGGCGGCGACGGCGCATGCCAGTGCCGAGGGCTGGCAGTTCGACATCGCGGTGATCCGCGCCGGCGGCCAGGTCTACCGGCTGTTGACGGCTGCCCCCTCCGCCAGCACCTCGCTGGATGCCGTGGCGCGCGCGGTCAGCGGCTCCTTCCGTATCTTGAGCGCGGCCGAGAAAGCGGCGCTGAAGCCGCTGCATATCCGCGTCGTCACGGTGCGGCCCGGACAGACCATGGGTTCGCTCGCCGCGCAGATGGTCGGCGTCGACCGCAAGCTCGACTTGTTCAGGGTGCTCAATGCGATGTCGCCCGGCGCAGCCGTTTCGGCCGGCGACAAGGTCAAGATCATCACCGACAGATAGGTGCGTCGATATTCAGGTGATGCCGGCCTGCGAACGGCAGTTTCCTGCGCTTCCGGTGCTCACGTACTTTAAGTACGCTCCGCTCCGGTTCTCGGAAACCTCGGCCTAACCTGAATCTCAACCCACCACCCTAGGCGGCTGTCGCCAGAAACTCGGGGTTTTGCTTGACCAGCGCTATCTTGAGCTTTTCCATGGCCCGTGCCTCGATCTGGCGGACGCGTTCCTTGGAGATGCCGAGCGCCTCGCCAAGGGCTTCGAGCGTCGCGCCCTCGTCGCTCAGCCGGCGCTCCTCGATAATCCTGAGCTCGCGGGCATTGAGCGCGCCGAGCGCCGTTTTCAGCCAGACAGAGCGGCGTTCGACATCGATCGTGTCACCCACGACTTCGTCCGGCAAAGGATCGTCCGAAACCAGGAAATCCATCCGCTCGGTGGCGCCGGAATCGTCGGCGAGCGGCTGGTTGAGCGAACTGTCCGGTGCCGAAAGGCGAGAATCCATCATCGCCACGTCGGCCTCCGAGACGCCGAGCGCCACCGACACCTCGCGGTAGAGCGAGGTGTTCGAGATCGGCTCGGCACCGTTCGCCAAGCGGGCGCGCAGGCGCCGCAAATTGAAGAACAGCGCCTTTTGCGCCGAACTGGTGCCGCCGCGCACGATCGACCAGTTGCGCAGGATATAGTCCTGCATCGAGGCGCGGATCCACCACGTCGCGTAGGTCGAAAACCGCACCTCGCGTTCCGGTTCGAAGCGGGCCGCTGCCTCCAGCAGGCCGACATGGCCTTCCTGGACCAGATCGCCGAGCGGCAGACCGTAGTGGCGGAATTTCGAGGCCATGGAGATGACCAGCCGCATATGTGCCATGGCGATTTGGTGCAGCGCCTGCTGGTCGTTGTCCTCCTTCCAACGCAACGCGAGAAGATGCTCTTCGTCGCGCTCGAGATAGGGGGCTTTCATCGCCGCGCGGACCATGGTTCGCCCTGCCGTATCTTCCATCATGCCACGCTCCCTGTTCCGGGCGTTGCGGTGCGATCGCTCGACCCTGAGCTGGCATCGTGGTTGAATTGGCGACGCCGCGCCCTACAACAGCCAAGAAACGTGCTACGCGCGCGAATGGTTCCGCCGCAGATGTCGCGCGGATCGCATCGTCGCGAAAGCTCATTGCGGCAGTCGCTACGCGGTCGATTGGCGCGACTTGATACAGTTTTGAGAATTGGATTTCGGAAGCGCGCCATTTTTGAAATCCGATTCCTTATTTTGCCGGTCTGCATCTGTCAGTTTCCGGCGCTCACAAACGCGCCGAACCCAGGCCAAGGACGGGATCACAGAAAAATGAAATGGCTCAAATCGCTTATCGTCGCCGCAACACTGCAGGTACTGGCCGTCGCATCAGGCCATGCCGGCGCCAATCTCGATCAGATCAAGCAGGCCGGTGTCTTCAAGGTCGGCACGGAAGGTACCTATGCCCCCTTCACCTATCATGATGCTTCGGGCGCATTGGTCGGCTTCGACGTCGAGATTGCCAAGGCGATCGCCGAGCGCCTCGGCGTCAAGGCCGAATTCCTCGAAGGCAAATGGGATGGGCTGATCGCCGGCCTCGACGCCAAGCGCTATGACGCCGTCATCAACCAGGTCGGTATCACCGAGGAGCGCAAGGCCAAGTATGATTTCTCCGATCCCTATATCGCTTCCAAGGCGGTGCTGATCGTGCGCGGCGACAATACCGACATCAAGAGCTTTGCCGACCTCAAGGGCAAGAAGGCGGCGCAGTCGCTGACCTCGAATTTCGGCAAGCTCGCCGAAAAGAACGGCGCCGAGCTCGTCGGCACCGATGGCTTCGACCAGTCGATCCAGCTACTTCTTACCGGCCGCGCCGACGCCACCATCAATGACAGCCTGTCCTTCCTCGATTTCAAGAAGCACAAGCCCGACGCTAATGTGAAGATCGCGGCGCAGGAAGAAAACGCCGACTATTCCGGCGTCCTCGTGCGCAAGGGCGATCCGGAACTGGTCGCCGCCATCAATCAGGCGCTGGCCGATATCAAGGCCGACGGCACCTACCAGAAGATCGCCGACACCTATTTCGGCCAGGACGTTTCGAAGTAAGCGCATTTCACGGAGCGAGCCGGTTGTCGGCCCGCATGGCAAATATCGCGCCGAGCTGTCTTTGACGGCCGCCGCTTTTCGCGTGATATGACGACCGTATGATCGCGCCTCGATGCTGCCGGGGCCGGTTTTGGGCGGCAATCTCGCAAGGAGGGTTTTCGTGCCGCATTGGCTGCAATTGATGCTGGACTCGTTGCCCACGCTGCTATGGGCCGCGCTGATCTTCACTGTGCCGCTAACGCTGCTGTCGTTCGCATTCGGTCTCTTCGTCGGACTGGTTGCAGCGCTCGTCCGGCTGTTCGGCCCGAAGCCGCTGGTCGCTGTGGTCCGCTTCTACGTCTGGATCTTCCGTGGCACGCCGCTTCTGGTGCAGCTCTTCCTGATCTTCTACGGCCTGCCCTCGGTCGGCATCCTGCTCGACGCTTTTTCAGCTGCGTTGATCGGCTTCACGCTCAACATCGGCGCCTATACGTCGGAGATCATCCGCGCCGTCATAGGCTCGGTGCCGAAGGGGCAGTGGGAGGCGGCCTATTCGATCGGCATGACCTGGGGCCAGGCGATGCGGCGCACGATTCTTCCACAAGCAGGCCGAGTCGCGGTGCCGCCGCTGTCAAACACTTTCATCTCGCTGGTCAAGGATACATCGCTGGCCGCCGCCATCACCGTGCCGGAGATGTTCCAGGCGGCGCAGCGCATCGTCGCCACCACTTATGAGCCGCTGATCCTCTATGTCGAGGCGGCGGCTCTCTACCTGGCGCTGAGCTCGGTGCTGTCGGCGTTGCAGACGCGCTTGGAAAAGCGGCTCAACCGCTATGGCGGCTTCCTGGAGGCGCGCTCATGATCGGTCTCACCGACATCGAGAAGCGCTTCGGCGACAACCTTGTGCTGAAGGGCGTGACCGTCACCATCGAGGAAGGCAGCGTCACCGCCCTTGTCGGTCCCTCGGGCGGCGGGAAAAGTACGCTTCTGCGCTGCATCAACCTGCTCGAGATCCCGACTTCGGGCACAGTGCGCATCGGTGACGACGCGCTCGAATTCCATCCCGGCGGCAAGGTTTCCGGCAGGGCCATCCAGCGCCTGCGGCTGCAGACCGGTATGGTGTTCCAGAATTTCCAGCTGTTCCCACACCGCACCGTGATCGAAAATGTCATGGAGGGGCTGGTGACGGTGCTGAAATGGCCGGTCGAGCGAGCGCGCGAGCGGGCGCTCGCTCTGCTCGAAAAGGTCGGGATGGCACACAAGGCCGATGCCTGGCCGGCGACGCTGTCAGGCGGCCAGCAGCAACGCGTGGCGATCGCCCGGGCGCTGGCGCCGTCGCCGAAAGTGCTGCTGTGCGACGAGCCGACCTCGGCGCTCGATCCGGAACTGGCGCAGGAGGTCGTCGACGTGCTCAGCCAACTCGCACGCGAGGGCACCACCATGGTGATAGCGACGCATGATTTGCGCCTCGCCTCCAAGATCGCGCAGGAGGTGGTGTTCCTCGACGCCGGCAGCATCGTCGAGAAAGGCCCCGCCGCTGTTTTGTTCAGCAATCCGGAGCGCCAGCGGACCAAGCGGTTCATCGCGACGCTGAAGCAGGAGGCAGAGAAGGAAGTTGGCGGCGAAGGTTAATGCGTGCCGCCCAAAAAGCGCGTAGCGGTTTTGGGTGACGATCACCCGGAAACAAAAAACCCGGCGCGAGGCCGGGTTTTTCTAAATTCGAAGGTGAGAAGCGCTCAGGCAGCTTCTTCCTGCTCGGCTTCTTCGTTGTCGGCCTTGGCGCCGCGCTTCGGGCCCTTGTTGAGGTTCACCTCGATGAGGCGCACCGCTTCGGTTTCCGACATACGGTTGACGGCCGCGATCTCGCGCGCCATGCGGTCGAGTGCCGCCTCATAAAGCTGGCGCTCGGAATAGGACTGCTCAGGCTGGTTGTCGGCGCGGTAGAGGTCGCGCACAACTTCCGAGATCGAGATCAGGTCGCCGGAATTAATCTTCGCATCATATTCCTGGGCGCGGCGCGACCACATGGTGCGCTTGACGCGGGCGCGGCCCTGCACGACCTTCAGTGCGCGATCGACATAATCCTCTTCCGACAGCTTGCGCATGCCGATGGAGGTCGCCTTGGCAACCGGAACCTTCAGGCGCATCTTGTCCTTCTGGAAGTCGATGACGAACAGTTCCAGCTTGTGGCCCGCAACTTCCTGCTCGTCGATCGAGACGATCTGACCGACGCCATGCGCCGGATAGACGATGTACTCGCCGGTCTTAAAACCGTGACGCGCTGCGCTGGACTTCTTCTGCGGGGTGATTGTTGCCATTACGCCATGAACTCCTTGGTGTGGTACCGGCATTCTGCCGGCCGAACTCGCGCGATCGGGTAACCGATCATTAGCCGCACAACTATGAACCACCGGAAAAGCCGCGGCCGGCAAACCGCATAATTGCGACCGCCTGCCCCAGATCACTCTGGTCCAGATTGAGAAATTCACCTTTCAGTGATTTGGGGCGTTTGCGCCATAAATCGACGTTGTGTCACCGGCATGTTTGGTTGATGTAGCACAAAAACTCGGAAGAATCAAGGTTTTGCTGCACGCGCGAAGGCCATGCGCCATCGCCGCCTGTCAAGGCAGTTAATGCACCATGCCTTTTACGCGGGGTTATGCTGGCTGAATCAGCGGTCTTGTCAGTCGCCCTCGCCGGGCTCGGGGGAGAAATATTTCTCAAACTTGCCGGCTTCGCCATCGAAGGATTTGGCGTCGGCCGGAGGCTCCTTCTTGGCGGTGATGTTGGGCCATTTGTCCGCGTATTCGGTGTTGATCTGCAGCCATTTGTCGAGGCCCGGCTCGGTGTCGGGCTTGATCGCGTCGGCCGGGCATTCCGGTTCGCAGACGCCGCAGTCGATGCATTCGTCGGGATGGATGACGAGCATGTTCTCGCCTTCGTAGAAACAGTCGACCGGACAGACCTCGATGCAGTCCATGTATTTGCATTTTATGCAATTGTCGGTCACGACATAGGTCATCGGTCGGCTCCGGGACGTCCCATTTTTGTTGGGCTTTTTTGGTGAGGTAACGTCTTTACCCGCCGCTTGCAAGGGCAGCCATTGCGCGCGATACCGGTGTTTCCGGAATGGAATTCCAGAGGGGCGATGCGGCGAAACCCGGTTATGCGTCAGTCGTCGCCGAACAACCGGTCGGTCTCCCGACGTTCCTTCTTGGTCGGGCGGCCGCTGCCGGCATCGCGGAGCGCGGGAATCGCATCGGCAACGGCCTCGCCCTTCGGCGCGGGTGGCGGCGACATATCCTCGTAGAGCATCCGCGCTTCCTCTGCGGGGCCGCGCCGGCTTCCGGTGCCGAGCACCTTCCAGACGAAGATGCGCCGCTCGAGAGTGATGGTCAGGACGTCGCCGGCCCGGACCAGATCGGAGGCCTGCGCTGCTTTGTCGCGATTGATGCGGACGCGTCCGGCCACCACCAGCTTCGCTGCCAGCGAGCGCGATTTCACCGCACGCGAAAAGAACAGCCATTTGTCGATGCGCTGGCGGGCATCAGTGACCATCGGAGCGAGCGAACTTACTTCTTCAGCTGGTCGCGCAACGCGGCGAGCTTGGCGAATGGAGAATCCGGGTCGAAGCGCACGGGACGCTCCTCGCGAGGCTTAGGCTGGAACGCGGGCTTTCCACCTGGCGCGCCACCCTTGCCGTCCTGCCTGCCGCCCTTCCAGTCAGGCCGGCTTTCGCGACGATCGGAACGCTCTCCCTGCGGCTTGCCATCGCGCCGCTCTCCCGTCTCGCCCTGAGGCTTGGGCTTGAATTTGCTGCGGTCGAAACGCGGCTTGCCGGCACCGTCGCGGCGTCCTTCGTGGACGGGCCGGCTGCCCCCCGGAGCGCCGGCCGGTTGCCCGCCGGTGGCATCTGCCGGTGCGTCGCCGCGGCCATCGCGCGCGGCTTGCCCGCTGCGCGGGCGATTGTCCCTGTCACGGGACCGGTTGTCGTGGTGGCGGTGGCGCGGACGCTGGTCGAAGCGGCCCTGCCGCCACAACAGGATGGGTTTTGGCTCTTCGGCCTCTTTCTCGGCCTCTTTCTCGGCCTCTGGAGCAGCCTCGCCGGTGGCGGCCTCCGCCGCCGCGGCAGGTTCGGCCGATATCGCTTCCGTTGCGGGCGAGGCTTCGGAAGCCGGTTCCGCCGGTGCGACCTCAACCTCGGCGGCTTCGGGTTCTGCCTCTGGCCGAGCCGCTGATACCGCAGGCACTTCAGCTGCGGCTTCGGCTGCAGGCAGCTCCTCTTCCGTGACCTCAGTCGGAGTTTCCAGCTGAGCTTCCGCGACAGGTTCCGCTTCGGTGGCGGGTTCCGCGGGAACTTCGGCTGCAGCCTCTGCAACGGCAGCCGCATCCGCACCCGAACTCTCGGCCGGCGCCTCGGCAGCTGCGTCCGCAATCGCGGCGTCCGCTGCCTTGGCCTGCTCGGCTTGTTCTTCCGACGCCTGCTTGGCCGCGGCGGCTTCACGCGCGGCATTGTCCTGTGCCTCGAGTCGCGCCCTCACTTCGACCGCCGGCTTCGGCTCCGCCCGGTAGCCGAGGCCCTTCAAAATCTCTTCCATGTCGTCGGCCGTGGCGCCGAGGATCGACATCATCGGCGGCGTCACCATGAAGGACTGACCGTCATAGGCGCCGTCGGGGCGCTGGCCGAGGCCCGGCTTCCAGTTGGTTGCGGGCCGGATCAGATCGGCCAGCCGTTCAAGGATGTCGACGCGCACGGCGCGACGGCCGAGATTGCGATAGCCGGCCAGTTTGTAGAAGGCCTTGTCGAAGGTGGGATCGATGACCACCGAGGTGCGGCCGGAGGCCAGCGCGTGAACCACGTCGCCAAAGCCGACCTTGTCCTTGCCGTCGTTTCTCAGCGCCCACAACAGCGTCACCATTCCAGCCGGGGCCGGCTTGATCAGCGCGGGCACGAAGATGTGGTAGGCGCCGAAGCGTACGCCGAGCCGGCGAAGGGCGGCGCGGCCTTCCTGATCGAGCGACTTCATCTCCTCAGCGATGTCGCGGCGGTTGATGAGGCCGAAATGCTCGACGAGCTGGAAGGCGATGCCGCGGCCGATGCCGGTGATCTGCTCAGCGTTCTTGAGGTCGACCAGCGGCTTCAGCAGGGACTCGATCTGGAAATTGACGAAGCGCTCGGCGCGCGCCGCGACCTTGTCGCGGGCGGGTCCGGTGAGCTGCTCGTCGGCCAGCAGCACAAGGCGCGGCTTCAACGGCTCGTCGCCGGAGACCAGCGTGCCGATCGGCGCGCCGATCCAGCGCAGCGTGCCATCGGAGCCGAGCGCGATGTCGCCATTGGCCGAGGCGCCGAAGCGTTCGGCCCGCGCCTCGAATTCGGCAGCAAGCGCCTTCTGGGCTGCTGTGCGCACCGCCTTGGCGTCCTCGCCGCCGGCGCTCTGGTCGGCGGTGAAGCGGAACCCCTGCAACTCGCCGACATGGTGGCCTTCGACGAGGACGGTTCCGGTTGGACTGATTTCGGCTTCAGGCATGGTATTTTCTCTAAGGCGCCGCATGAGGACGGAAGTCCTGCGGTCTACGAAGCGTTTCGTCAACCGCTCATGCAGCGCATCCGACAATCTGTCCTCGATTTCGCGCGTCTTTTCCTGCCAGTGTGCCTGATCGGCCAGCCAGCCGGGCCGGTTGGAAACGAAAGTCCATGTGCGGATCTGGGCGATCCGGTGCGACAGCGTGTCGATGTCGCCCTCGGTGGTGTCGGCACGGCGCACCTGCTCGGCCATGTAATTCTCGTCGACATGGCCATGCCTGGCAAGGTCCATGTAGATCGAGGCGATCAGGTCGGCATGCTGGGCCGGCGCGATCTTCCTGTAGTCGGGAAGGGCGCAGGCCTCCCACAACAGCGCGACGCGCCTGGCGTCGGTGGCAAGCGCCCGAATGTCTTCATCGCGGGACAGATGTTCGAGCGCCTGCGCATCCACGGCAGGCAACGCGCGCGTCAGGCCTTCAACCGGCGCGTTGGTCTCGATCGAGCGCTTCAGCGCGTCGAGGTTGGCGAAATCGAAACGCGCGGTGCGCCATTGCAGCACCTTCACCGGGTCGAAATCATGCGCTTCGATCTTCTTGACCAGTTCCTCGTCCAGCGGATCGACCTGGCCGGTGACGCCGAAGGTTCCGTCGCGCAAGTGCCGGCCGGCGCGGCCGGCGATCTGGCCGAGCTCGGCCGCGGTCAGGTTGCGATACTGGTAGCCGTCGAACTTGCGGTTCTGGGCGAAGGCGACATGATCGAGATCGAGGTTGAGGCCCATGCCGATCGCATCGGTGGCGATCAGATAATCGACATCACCCGATTGGAACAGCGCCACCTGCGCGTTGCGGGTGCGGGGCGATAGCGCGCCGAGCACAACGGCCGCACCGCCCTGCTGGCGGCGGATCAGTTCGGCGATGGCATAGACCTCATCGGCGGAAAAGGCGACGATCGCCGTGCGTCGCGGCAGGCGGGTGAGCTTCTTCGAGCCGGCATAGGCGAGATGCGATAGCCGTGGCCGCGTCACCACCGACACGCCCTTCAGCAGACGCTGGAGGATGCCGTGCATGGTGGCTGCGCCGAGCAGCAGTGTCTCCTGGCGGCCGCGCAGATGCAGGATCCGGTCGGTGAAGATGTGGCCGCGCTCGAGATCGCCGGCCAGCTGGACCTCGTCGATGGCAACGAAGGCGGCGTCGGTCTCGCGCGGCATGGCTTCCACGGTGCAGACCGAATATTTGGCGCCGTCGGGCTGGATCTTCTCCTCGCCGGTGATGAGAGCCACCTTGTGAGCACCGACCTTCTCGCAGACGCGTGTGTAAACCTCGCGGGCGAGCAGCCTGAGCGGCAGGCCGATAATGCCGCTTTCATGCGCCACCATGCGCTCGATGGCGAGATGGGTCTTACCGGTGTTGGTCGGCCCGAGCACGGCGGTCACGTCGCGGCCCGACAGGATCAGCGGTTCAGTGTGTTTCGGCTGGATGTTCATCGACCTGGAAATAAGGCTCTCCGCCTCGCGTTGTCGGGAGCGCGCCCCGTGGTGGCGCGTGTGCGACACATAGGGATTTCGGGCGCGAAGCGAAAGCGGAATGTTCCGACGGCAGCTCGAAGGCCCCCGTCTGGTGTTGTCAACCGGTCCTGATTTAACAGTTGGAACGAGTCTGGAACGAATCAGCTACGAATCGCTGACTCGTGCTGATTCAGGTTTTGTTCACGGCTACATCTTGGGTTTTTCACCGGCAAGTCTCACCACATGCTGAATCGCCGAACTGGCCCGATTCATGCAGAGCGGACGTCGTCGTTAACATCTGCCGATGAACGATCGGCGCATCCCGGCAGGCGTCACCTAACATTATGAAATTATTGATCCTTCCTAACGCGCCTTAACGGTTTTAGGAATGTTTTCGACCTTTATCGTTAACCTTCCGGTCAAAGCCGGAACGAAACGGCGACGAATCAGCGCTGGCGGATATTTCCTGTTTTGTTCACCCCAATATGTTGTGTCGTGAACAGGTTTTCCACCTTTTATCCACAGGTGGGGAACAGGGTTTTGCACAGGCTGCCCTGCCGTCGTTAACCTTTGCGTGCCGCTTCGGCACAGATCGGCGCCACGTCCATCTGTCGACGCAGTCGCTGCACGAGGACCAGACCAAAATGCTGAACGGCTGGTCAAGTCACGTCCTCTCCCACGGCATAGCGCTGCAAAGTAGGGCCGACGCTCCGGATGATCTCGTCGTGGGACAGCGCGACGACGGGCGGAAGCCGCAGCAGGTATCGGCACATCGCCAGACCCAGCAACTGGCTCGAAACGAGCCCGGCACGTCGACCCGCATCGGCGGGGGCAGCGACCGCCGCAACCACCGGCCTGACCTGGTTGGCAAATACGTCACGTAACTTTTCGGCGGCGAATTCGTTCGACGTCGCCGAACGCAGCAGAATTGCCATGCCGGGACCGCTGGCCGGGCTCTCCCAGATTTCGAGAAAACGCCTGATCAGTGTTTCGCCGATTGTGGTTCGGTCGATCACCCGCAGTGCCGGCAGTTGCAGGTCGACGACCGCCGCCCTGGCGAAAAGCTCGTCCTTGCTGCGGAAATAGCGGATCACCATGGCCGGATCGATCGAGGCATGCGCCGCGACGTCGCGGATGGAGGCGCCGTCATAGCCGTGCTCGGCAAACAGGAGCCTCGCGGCCTCGAGGATTTGGGCGCGCGTGCGGTCCGACTTGCTGGTTTTTTTCACCTGATTCTCTGTCATGTAAACTATATGCCAACGGCCGTTGACAAATGCAATGAGTTCGTCTAGGAAGTCAACGATCGTTGACAAATGGAGAGAGAAAATGTTGCCCGATACAACGGAAGTCCTGATCATTGGCGCCGGCCCGACCGGCATGGCGCTGTCAATCGTGCTGCATCAGGCCGGTGTCGATCACGTTCTGATCGACAGGCTGGCGCAGGGCCTTCAGACCTCGCGGGCTGGCGTCATCCACGCCCAGACGCTGGAAACGCTGGAGCCGCTCGGCGTCACGCAGCGGCTGAGCGAACTTGCCCTGAAGCTGCACAATTTCGCCATCCGCGACCGCAATCGGGCGCTGCTCAAGCTCGATTTCAGCAAGCTTCCGTCGAAGCATCCTTATCTAATGATGCTGCCGCAGAACCTGACCGAGCAGGTGTTCGCCGAACGGATCGCGGCGCTGCGCGGCGTGATTCACCGCATGGTCGAGGCCAAGGCGGTCGTTCAGGATGCTGACGTCGCGCGCGTGACGGTGGTCGAGAACGGCCGCGAGAAACTGATATCGGCACGCTATGTTGTTGGTGCCGACGGCATGCAAAGCCTGGTGCGCAGGTCGACCGGCATCGAGTTCGACGGCGCGGCCTATGACGCTTCGTTCGTACTCGCCGATGTTCGTCTCGACTGGCCGGTTGGGCCGACGGAAGTGTCGCTGTTCTTTGCACCGGCCGGGCTGGTGGTGGTGGCGCCGCTTCCGGACGGATCGTACCGGGTCGTCGCAACGATGGATGACGCACCGGAAAAGCCCGAGATCGCCGATATCCAGGCGCTGCTCGACAGCCGTGGACCGACCAAAGAAAGAACGCGGGTGCTCGAGCTGTCGTGGAGTTCGCGTTTTCGCGTGCATCACCGCCTGGTCCGCTCGTACCGCAAGGACCGATTGTTCCTGATGGGTGATGCCGCTCACGTGCACAGCCCGGCGGGAGGGCAAGGCATGAACACCGGCATCATCGATGCGGTCGTACTTGGTCAGTTGCTTGGCGACGTGGTGAACGGCGAGCGCCCGGAAGCGGAGCTCGACCTCTACGAAACGCTGCGACGCCCGGCGGCCCAAGAGGTGCTTGAACTGGCGGGCACGATGACAAACATGGCGCTTACCCGCAGCCCGGTTAAGCGGTTCGTCCGCAATCTCGTGCTTTCGGCGCTGAACCTCAACCCATTCCTGAAACGTCGCATCGCCTTGAAACTGTCAGGCCTCAGCCGGGCGCTGCTTGCCCGCCTGCCGGCACCTTCGGGTCAGATCGCCCAGACCAAGCCTGCAGCCGAACCAGGGCTGAAGCTTGTTGCCTGACAGCCGCGATTGTGCGGCTCCCAGCCCTCGGTCTTGGCCGGGTGGGCGTTGGGCCGGTGCATCAGCCGGCCATGGGCCGACGCCTCAGGTGATGTACTGGCCGCCATTGGCGGAGATGGTCGAGCCAGTGATGAAACCGGCATCGTCGGAAGCGAGGAAGACGACGCAGCGTGCGATCTCTTCCGGCTCGCCGAGGCGGCCAACCGGGATCTGCGGGATGACGCGCTCGTTGAGCACCTTCTCGTCCATCGCCCTGACCATCTCGGTAGCGATATAGCCGGGGCAGATGACATTGACGGTGATGCCGGCCCGCGCTCCTTCCTGGGCGAGCGCCTTGGTGAAGCCGATGTCGCCGGCCTTCGACGCCGAATAGTTGACCTGGCCGGTCTGGCCCTTCTGGCCGTTGATCGAGGAGATGGTGATGACGCGGCCGAACTTGCGGTCGCGCATGCCGCCCCACAGCGGGTGCGTCATGTTGAAGACGCCGGAAAGATTGGTGTCGATCACCTCTTTCCATTGCTCGCGCGTCATCTTGTGGAACATGGCGTCGCGGGTGATGCCGGCATTGTTGACCAGAACGGAAACCGGGCCGAGATCGGCCTCGATCTGCTTGATGCCGGCGGCGCAGGCATCGTAGTCGGCGACCGACCATTTGTAGACCGGGATGCCGGTCTCTGCCTTGAATTTCTGCGCCGCTTCGTCATTGCCGGCGTAGTTCGCGGCAACTTTGTACCCGGCGTTCTTCAGGCCGATCGAGATCGCGGCGCCAATACCACGCGACCCGCCGGTGACGAGTGCTACCTTTGTCATGACGTCCTCCCTTTTAATTCGTGAGTGGCGGGCGGGGAACGCTCTAACGGCGATTGAGCCCCGTTCGCCCCCGACTATTTCATGGCTTGCCTTGCGCATGAACCCCGAAAATCGAAATCGATTTTCGGAAAGCTACAGCGTCCTTTGCGCGTCCCAAGGGACGCCTGGCGCTGTCGTCTGTCTTCATAGCGCTTCCACGCACATGGCAACGCCCATGCCGCCGCCGATGCACAGCGTGGCGAGGCCCTTCTTGGCGCCGCGGCGCCTCATCTCGTAGACCAGCGTGTTGAAGATGCGGGCGCCCGAAGCGCCGATCGGATGGCCGATGGCGATGGCGCCGCCATTGACATTGACGATGGACGGGTCCCAGCCCATGTCCTTGTTGACGGCGCAGGCCTGGGCGGCGAAGGCCTCGTTGGCCTCGACCAGGTCGAGATCGCCGACCGACCAGCCGGCCTTGGCCAACGCCTTGCGCGAGGCGGGAATAGGCCCGGTGCCCATGATCTGCGGATCGACGCCCGCGGTCGCCCAGGAAACGATGCGCGCCAGCGGCGTGATGCCGCGCCTTGCGGCTTCGGCTTCGGTCATCAACAGCACGGCGGCGGCGCCGTCATTGATGCCGGAGGCATTGGCGGCGGTCACCGTGCCGTCCTTGTCGAAGGCCGGCCTTAGCTTGGTCATGGCGTCAATCGTGGCGCCGTGGCGGATGTATTCGTCCTGGTCGACTGTCGTGTCGCCCTTCTTGCCCTTGACGGTGAAAGCCACGATCTCGTCCTTGAACTTGCCGGCCTTCTGCGCAGCCTCTGCCTTGTTCTGGGAGGCCAATGCGAGCCGGTCCTGGTCCTCGCGGGTAATCTGGAACTGGCGAGCGACGTTTTCGGCTGTGTTGCCCATGTGGTAGCCATTGAAGGCATCCCACAGCCCGTCCTTGATCATGGTATCGATCATCTTGTAGTCGCCCATCTTGACGCCGGCACGCAGGTGTTGAGCATGCGGGGCCAGCGACATCGATTCCTGCCCGCCGGCGACGATCACCTTGGCATCGCCGGTGGCGATCTGCTGCATGCCAAGCGCGATGGCGCGCAGACCTGAGCCGCAAACCTGATTGAGGCTCCAGGCGGTGGTTTCCTTTGGCAGGCCGGCATTGATAGAGGCCTGGCGGGCGGGGTTCTGGCCCTGAGCCGCGGTCAGCACCTGGCCGAGGATCACCTCATCGACCTCCGCCGTCTCGACCCCGGCACGCGACAGCAGTTCCTTGATGACCACGGCGCCCAGTTCATGCGCCGGGGTGGCGGCAAAGGCGCCGTTAAAGGAACCGACGGGCGTGCGCGCCGCGCTGGCGATGACAATGGCATTGGAAGCGGACATGTTCTTCTCCAGACTTCAGGGGGTATGGTTAGGGCTTTTCTTGCCCTTTCCATGACCCAAGTCAAACCGGAAATGGGCATGCCGGCCATGCGCCGCAAGCAGGTTGCGCATCGTCATGGAAACAGCCCGCCCATTGCTGCGCAGCATATTTAGGCTGCCCTGCAGCATTAATTGATCCCGCACTGCACAAACCACTTGGAATTGTGACGCTTTTGCGCATATCCTTGAAAAAGCGCAATCGTTACCGGCAGCTTACTCAAGTGCGCCGGTGTCCTGGGAGGATGCTGATGGCCGCGAAAGACGAACCGATTATCATCAAGAAATATGCCAATCGCCGCCTCTACAACACCGGCACCAGCACTTATGTGACGCTCGAGGACCTTGCCGAAATGGTCAAGAAGGGCGAGGAGTTCACCGTCCAGGACGCCAAGACCGGCGACGACATCACCCATCCTGTGCTGACCCAGATCATCTTCGAACTGGAGAACAAGGAGGGGCAGAACATGCTGCCGATTCCGTTCCTGCGCCAGTTGATCGCCTTTTACGGCGACCAGATGCAGATGATCGTGCCGAGCTTCCTCGAACAGTCGATGATCGCCTTCTCAAAGGAACAGGAACGCTTCCGCGAGCAGATGAAGGGTGCCTTGGGCAAGTCGCCGCTGGACATGATGAAGATCGCCACGCCGATCAAGGCGCTGGAAGAGCAGACGCGCCGCAACATGGAGATGTTCCAGAACGCGATGCGCCTGTTCACGCCATTCCCACCCGCAGGCTCGAATGGCTCTTCCGCAGCGCCGGCGGAGCCGGCCAGGAAAGAAACGTCGGAAAAACCCGACGACCTTCAGGAGTTGAAGGAACAGATCGCCGCCATGCAGCGCAAGCTCGACACTATGTCGTGATCGCCGGCCGGACTAAGCCCGGCCGAAATCTCTCATCAGCAGGCCGTGTCAGAGCATCTCCGCCTCGAATGAGGCTGAGTGCCTCCGGCCACGCTAAAGCGCGTCGCGTTTGATCGGCCTCATGCGACGCGCTTTAGGTTGTTGTTTTATGCATGTCGTTATCGCAAAACCGCTGCACACTTTTGCGCGACATGCCTTATTTCGTCGTCACCGTCACCAGCGCGGTAACGGGTTTGCCCTCCACAAGAATGGGCTTGTGATGATCATCGGCAAGTAGCACGCCGATCACGTGCTTGCCGGCGGCGTCCGGACAATGGCCGAAACGAGCCTTAATAAGATCGCCGCCAAAGTCGCTGTTCATGCTGTTGTACGGCTTGCCGGGGATGTTGCAGGTATCTCCGGCGGGATCGATCTTCATATGCACGTGGCCGCATTGGCTGACGCCGTCGCATTCACCCGCTGGCAGCAGCGTGAAGTTGCTCCTGACGACGACGCCTATCGCCTTCTCGGGATCGCTGCCGAGTTCGATGACCGAACCGGCCTCCGGCCAGACGATTTCCAGAGTTGGCCGATCTTCGGCCTGGGCAGACCCGAGCGTCAATAAGGAGAAAGCGAGGGCAGTCGTTGCGATGATGCGAAGCATGGTAACCTCCGTTGATGGTGTAATCACTGATTACATAAGAATCGCGTGGACGCAAGCAAATAATCGGTGATTACATTTCGGCCTCGTGCTATTGGGCAACATGACCAACCCCACGGATTCCGGCGAAGCCGCCAACCCTAAGCGCTATCATCACGGCAATCTGGTTGAGGCCTTGATCGCTGCTACCGTGGAGATCATTGAAGAGCGCGGAGCAGAGCATGTATCGGTGCGTGAGGCAGCAAAGCGTGCCGGCGTCTCGCCCGGCGCGCCATTCCGGCATTTTCGGTCGAAAACAGCACTGCTGACCGCGGTCGCCGAACAGGCCATGAACCGGCTGACTGAGGCCGTTGCTGATGCACAGTCAAAAGTCGACAGCGCAGATCCTATAGTGGCCTTCGAAGCGATCGGACAAGGCTATCTGGAATGGGCGATCAGCAATCCGACGCATTTCCAGATCATCAGTTCTCGAACGCTGATTGAGTTCGACGCGTCGGATAGTCTTCGTGAACAGAATGAAGCCGTTCGCCGGAAGATGATCGACCTGCTGACCCAAGCGCAACAACAAGGTCGGCTTGCTCCGGACACCGACTTTGACCATCTGGTGCTTGCCGCGCGCGCCTTTGTCTACGGGTTGGCGCGCATGGCGATCGATGGTCATTTCCCGGAGTGGCATCCGTCCGAGCCGCCAGCCCTCGCCGCGCGGAGAGCTCTCCATCTTTTCATGAGCCGGATTTCATCCAAAACGCAATCTCAGGAGCACCCCGAAGTGGCTACCCGGGATCGCTGACAAACTGTTTTCACACTGTCTGTCAGGGCACAACTTCGAGTGAGGGTGTCCTCATTCATGACAAAAATTTCATGTCATCGCCAACCCGCGCCGCTGTTCTTGCGCCGCACGAGACATATATGCTGCACTGCAATATGCTTCCGTTAGCACCGCACTGAAGGATTTCGCCTTGCCCAGCAGAAAAACCGCCATCGTCACCGGTTCCACCTCGGGCATCGGCCTGGCCATCGCCCATGCGCTTGCAGCGGAAGGGTGCAACATCGTCGTCAATTCCTTTTCGGGCACGGCCGACGACCGTGCCATCACCGATGCGATCGCCAAACATCACGGCGTGAAGACCGCCTACATCAAGGCAGACATGTCGAAGCCGGCCGAATGCCGGGCGCTGGTCGCGAAAGCAGCCGAGACCTTCGGCTCGGTCGACATCCTGATCAACAATGCCGGCATCCAGCATGTCGCGCCGGTGGAAGAATTTCCGATCGAGAAATGGGACGCGATCATCGCCATCAATTTGTCGTCGGCCTTCCACACCATCGCCGCCGCGATCCCGCTGATGAAACAAACCGGCGGCGGCAGGATCGTCAACATCGCCTCGGCCCACGGGCTGGTCGCCTCGCCGTTCAAGTCGGCCTATGTCGCGGCCAAGCACGGCATTATGGGGCTGACCAAGACGGTCGCTTTGGAACTGGCGCGCGACAAGATCACCTGCAACGCCATCTGCCCCGGCTATGTGCTGACGCCGCTGGTCGAGGCGCAGATCCCCGACCAGATGAAGGCGAACAAGATGGATCGCGACACGGTGGTCCGCGAGGTCATGCTCGAAAAGCAGCCGACCAAGGAATTCGTCACGGTCGAGCAAGTTGCCGCTGCCGCGGTGTTCCTGTGCTCGGATGCGGCAGCGCAGATAAACGGCACGCATATTTCGGTCGACGGCGGCTGGACCGCCCAGTGAATTTGGCGTGCGAAACAAATCTGGCCGACAAATCAAGGGCAACGCCATGACGACGAACGGCAAGGTGGAGGAGCCCAAGAAGATCAACGTCGCGCTGCAGGGTGGCGGCTCGCACGGCGCCTTTTCCTGGGGCGTGCTCGACAGATTGCTGGAGGACGGGCGGCTCGACATCGCGGCGGTATCGGGCACCAGCGCCGGCGCCATGAACGCCGTAGCGCTGGCCGATGGCTTCGTCCGCGGCGGCGTCGAGGGGGCGCGGCAGAAGCTCGACGATTTCTGGCGTGCGGTGGCGCTGAAGGGCCGGTTCAGCCCGGTACAGCGCATGCCGTGGGACGTGGCCTGGGGCAACTGGTCGATCGAGAATACGCCGGGCTATCTCTTTTTCGACACCATGTCGCGGGTGTTTTCGCCTTATGTTGCCAACCCGCTCGGCCTCAACCCGCTGCGCGACGTGATCGAACAGGAGATCGATTTCGGCAATGTGCGCGCCTGCAAGGCGATGGAGCTGTACATCTCCGCGACCAATGTCGAGACCGGGCAGTTACACGTCTTTTCCGACGGCGAGATCGATCTCGACACGGTGATGGCGTCGGCCTGCCTGCCGCAGCTGTTCCGCGCTGTCGAGATCAAGGGCGTGCCCTACTGGGATGGCGGCTATGGCGGCAATCCGGCGCTGTTCCCGTTCTTCAAGTCGGCTGCCACCGAGGACGTGCTGTTGGTGCAGATCAATCCGGTGGTCCGCGAGGGGACGCCGAAGAGCGCCAATGAAATCCAGAACCGCATCGACGAGATCACTTTCAATGCCGGGCTGCTGCGCGAATTCCGTTCGATTGCCTTCGTCAAGGAGCTGATCGCCGCAGGCCGGCTGCCGCATGGCGAATACCGCGACATCCGCATGCACCGCATCGATGCCGACGAGGCGTTCAAGGATCTGTCGGCATCGTCCAAGGTCAATGCCGAATGGGCGTTCCTGACCTATCTGCGCGACCTTGGCCGCACCGCCGCCAGCGACTGGCTGGAGGAGAATTACGACGCCGTCGGCAAGCGGCCGACGCTTGATCTCTCAGGCGAACTCGACGACGGCTTCAAGCCGATGCGTGGTCCGGCACCGGGCCGGCGGGTCAAGGAGTTCCTCGCGGCACGCAAAAAGCCCGAGGCGGCGCGTCGCCGAGCCTGAGGCGTTTTGTTTGTCAGCTTTTTTGCAAGGCTAGATCGATCACCTTGATCAGTGCGGCCGCAGCCCGCCTCTGCTCGTCCGGATCGCTGATGCGCATCTTCATGCCCTCCAGCCCGTCGAGCAGCAAGTCGGCCAGCAGTTTTGCCGACAAGCCCTTGGCGGTGAGATCGACGCCATTGCGTCCGGCCTCGCTCTGGATCGCTGCGGCGACATGCTCGGCAAACCGGCTGCGCCAGCAACCGATCAGATCGGCGAGGCTCGACTTCATGTCGAGGAGTTCGGCGCCATGCGGCGAGGCGTGGACGGTGCGCGTCATCGAGATCAGCGCTTCGTCGATGGCCCGCATCGTGCGCTCGGCAAATGGTTCTTCGCCGGCGAGTGCCGTTTTCGCCTGCTCGAGCGAGCGGGAAAGCAGCATCAGCGCGATGGCGCGATAAATGTCGGTCTTATTCTTGAACTGGAGATAAAGCGCCGGCCGCGACATGTCGGCGGCACGCGCAATGTCGTCCATGGTGGTGCGAGCGAAACCATAGGCCAGAAACACCTTCATCGCGCTGTCCAGAATGCGGGCGCGCTTGGGGTCGGGGGCGCTGTTCTCGATCTCGATCATGGCGCGACTTTATCCTGCAAAAGCTCTGTTGACAAAATGACGTAATTTGTCAAGATGTATGAGGACGAAATGGCCGACCGGCCTTTTGCCTTGGGCTGTGGATGACAACAAGGGGTATCCCCATGCGCCTCACCGTCGACGGGCAGGCATTCGACGTCAATGCCGATCCCGAAATGCCGCTGCTGTGGGCGCTGCGCGATCTCGTGGGCAAGACCGGGCCGAAGTTCGGCTGCGGCATCGCCGCCTGCGGCGCCTGCACGGTGCATGTCGATGGCCAGCCGATGCGCTCCTGTTCGTTGCCGGTCGGTGAGGTCACCGGCGCGGTCACCACGATCGAAGGCATCGGCACCGAAGGCAGACTGCATCCGGTACAGCAGGCATGGCTGGAAGAGCAGGTCGCCCAATGCGGCTACTGCCAGGCCGGCCAGATCATGAGCGCGGTGGCGCTGCTCGACAAGGTTGCCGACCCGACCGACGCCGACATTGACGATGCCATGGGGGGCAATCTCTGCCGCTGCGGCACCTACCCGAAGATCCGTGCGGCGATCAGACGAGCGGTCGTCCTCAAGACGGCGGGAATCTGACCATGGCCAGTGTCGGAGAGATCGCCCGCCGCACGTTTCTCATCGGCACGGCTGCTATCGCGGGCGGCATCGCCGTCGGTTATTATTACTACCGCAAACCCTACCCGAATCCGCTGGAAGGCGATCTCGCCGCTGATGAAGCGACCTTCAACCCCTATGTGAAGATCGGCGCCGACAACACCATCACCATCATCGCGCCGCGCGCCGAGATGGGCCAAGGCATCTCGACGACGCTTGCTGCCATGGTTGCCGAAGAGCTCGATGTCGACCTCGGCCAGGTCAAGGTCGAGCACGGCCCGGCCTCCTACTCCTATTACAACTCAGCGATCCTGAAAGAGGGCGGTCCGTTCGCCTTCTTCGACGAAAGCATGACCGCGGAAATAGTGCGCGCCGGCATGGGCGTGGTCGGAAAATTCCTCGCCCTGCAAGGCACCGGCGGCTCGGCCTCGACGCGCGACGGTTTCGACAAGATGCGGCAGGCCGGCGCCGCTGCGCGGCAGATGCTTATTGCAGCGGCTGCGCAAAAGCTCGGTATAGCTGCTGCCGATCTGGAAACGGCCAATGGCTCGATCCTGCGCAAGGCGTCGGGCAAGTCGCTGACCTATGGCGCGGTCGCCGCGACCGCTGCGACGATGGCGCCGCCCGCGGAAATCAGGCTCAAAGACAAAGCCGACTGGAAACTGCTCGGCAAGCCGCAAAAACGCATCGACATGCTGGCCAAGGTCACCGGGGCGCCGATCTTCGGCATCGACGTGACGTTGCCGGACATGCTGTACGGCACGGTCAAGATGAGCCCGCGCTTCTGGGCCAAGCCGGTCAAGGCGGATTTCTCCAACGCCGAGAAAATGCCTGGCGTGATCAAGATCGTGCCGATCGAAACCAATTACGGCCACGGCTTCGGCATCATAGCCGAAAACACCTGGGCGGCGTTCAAGGCGGCGGAGGCGATCGACGCCGAATGGGCCGATCCCGAATATCCGCTGGACAGCGCCAGCATTTCCGAGGTGCTTAAGCAGGCGCTCGGCACCAAAGGGTCGGTGATGCGCGACGATGGCGATGTCGATACCGCCTTCGCCGACGCGCCGCGAGAAAGGATCGTCGAGGCCGACTATGCCGTGCCTTATCTGGCACATGCGACGATGGAGCCGATGAACGCCACGGCGCGGTTGAAGGACGGCGTCCTCGACATCTGGTGCGGCAACCAGGCGCCGACCTTGGTGCGGCAGCTTTGCGCCAATGCTGTCAACGTCGAACAGGACAAGGTCAGCGTCCACACCACCTTCATGGGCGGCGGCTTCGGCCGACGTATCGAGGTGGATTACGCGCTCTGTGCCGCGCTGATGGCGAAAGAAACGGCAGGCCGGCCGATCAAGGTGATTTGGACGCGCGAGGAGGACATCCGCCACGACGCCTACCGGCCGGCTTCGGTCGGCAAATTCCAGGCGCGGCTTAGCGACGACGGTATGCCGGTCGCCATTGACATGACAATCGCCTCGCCATCGCTGATAGCCAGCACCTTGCGCCGGCTGTTCCCCTCGATATCGCCGCTCGGCCCCGATAAGTCCATCGTCGACGGAGCCCACAACCAGCCCTATACGATTCCGAATTACCGAGTGACCGGCGTCGCCGCACCCGTCTCGATCCCCGTCGGCTCCTGGCGGTCGGTCGGCAGTTCGATCAACGGTTTCTTCCATGAAGGATTTCTGGACGAGATCGCAGTCGCCGGGAAAACCGACCCGGTCGAACTGCGCAAGACGCTGATGGCTGCCTATCCGGCGGCGGTGAAAGTTGTCGAGAAGGTCGCCGAAATGGCGAAATGGGGCGAGGCGCTGCCCGCCGGCAAGGCCAAGGGCATGGCGTTCACGCTGTCCTTCGGCAGTTGGGTCGGCGAGATTGTCCAGGTCGCCGACACGCCGTCCGGAATCCGCATTGAGAAGGTATGGATCGCCGCCGATGTCGGCACCGCGCTCGATCCTGGTATCATCGAGGCGCAACTCATCTCCGCCGCCATCTATGGCCTGTCGGCGGCGATGGGTCAGGAGATTACTTTCGCCGACGGCATGGTCGAACAGTCGAATTTTCACGACTACGACGCCATGCGCATCTTCCAGTGTCCGGCGTTCGAAGTCGCTATCCTGGAGAATTTCCACAAGATGGGCGGCGTCGGCGAAGTCGGCACACCGCCGGCGGCACCGGCACTGGCCAACGCCATCTTCGCACTGACCGGCAAGCGCATCCGGACACTGCCCTTGTCGAAGGAGGTGGCCTTTGCATGAAATATTCATCATGCTGACGGCTGCTGCCATGCTGTTTTTCTGGCGCCTTTTCCCAACGGCACTGGAAAGCCGGGCACGGCACCGATGATGGTCGAAGACTTGCCCGAGGGACGCGGTCTAGCGGTTACTTTCGCGTCCGCGCTGCGCCGAATGCGATGTTCGCAGACGCACGGCCGCGCTGGTCCGGCGTGCCTCATGGCGGCGGGCGCATCCTGTCCAGCGAAGTATTACCCATCAACTTTTCTGACTATATTGCGGTGCAACTTTGATGTAGAAGCTCGTTCGCCGATCACGGCAAGTTGAACACGGCCTTGCGCGCACCCATATCGGCGACGCGCCGAGTTAGAAGAAGCGGCCTGGCCGACCCCGCGCACTGGAAAAAAGACGATGCCGAAATACAGGTTTCACAAGCTTGCAGCCATTGTTGTGCTTGTCGGGTTCGCTGCATGGATGGTGACGGGCGAGTTCTCGTCGGTCGGCAGCGCGGCCGTCGACAACGAATCCAAGGCGGAGAAGGTCGAGCAGCCAAAGGCCGCTGACGCCGGCAAGGCCAAGCCCAGTGGGGCAGAACAGCCCAAGGCGCCCTTGCGCACCGTCGCGACCATAACTCCGCCCAGGCGTACCTATGCGCGCGCCATCCGGATTTCCGGACTGACCGAAGCCGATAAGCGCGCCGTCCTGGCGACTCGCGTCGCCGGCGTCATCGACAAGCTGCCGGTCAAGCAGGGACAGCGCGTCAAGACCGGCGACCTCGTGCTGATGCT